>AP017424.1:3900000-4155000 GCA_002355495.1 Streptomyces laurentii | reverse complement strand
GCCGGGGACCGTACCGGCTCCGTGGCAACTCGGAGAACCTTACGCATCCATGAAGATCGTGTCAAGGCCCACCCGGCAGGCCCCGGACGGCCCGCGGAGCCCCTCCTGAAGGCCCCGCCGCCGGCTCCGCGGTCCGCCCGTGTCAGTCCAGGTCGGTGAGCCGGCCGCCCGCGTCGGGCTGGGTCAGCTCCACCCGGCGCAGCAGGCGGATCAGCATCTCGCCGAGCACCCCGCGCTCGTCGGGCGACAGGTCCTGGAGCAGGTCCTGCTCGAAGTCCGTCGCCATGCGCATGGCCTCCAGCCACTTCTGGCGACCCTCGTCCGTGAGCTCGACGATCACACGCACGCGGTTGTTCTCGTCACGGTCGCGGGTGACCAGGCCCTCGCCCGCCATGCGGTCGATGCGGTGGGTCATCGCGGCCGGGGTCAGTCCGAGGCGCTTGGCCAGCTCGCCGGGACCCAGCCGGTACGGGGCACCGGAGAGGACCAGCGTCTTGAGGACCTCCCACTCGGCGTTGCTGATGCCGAGGTCGGCGACCTGGCGGCCGTACGCCACGTTCATCCGCCGGTTCAGCCGCCCCAGCGCGGAGACCACCTTCTCGACCTGGGGGTCGAGGTCGCGGAACTCGCGCTGATACGCGGCGATCTGCTCGTCGAGGCTCGGCTCCTGCGGGCCCTGGGGGCCGGAGGGCTCGGGGGTGTCGGACATGCGGCCGAGTATCCCACGGGGCTCGTTGGCATTGAAGTCCTTCGGCGTGTATTGTTAAGGATCTAATTTTAGTATTGAAGTCTTCAGGGTTCAGGCCTACAGATCTGAACCCGCGACTGAAGTGGGTGAGTGTGACCAAGGCGATGGGCGCGGCGATGCGCCGGATTCAGGCAGGCAGCGCGCTGAGCGCGTTCGGACTCGGCTTCACCGTGCCGTACCTCTATGTGTACGTCGCTCAGGTGCGTGATCTGGGCGCGACCACCGCGGGTGTCGTCCTTGCCGTCTTCGCCATGGCCGCGCTCGTGGTGCTCCCCTTCAGCGGCCGGGCCATCGACCGGCGCGGGCCGGTGCCCGTGCTGCTCGTGGCGTCGCTGCTCGCCGCGGCCGGCGCGTTCGGCCTCGGTCTGGCGGCCACCGTGCCCGCGGCCATCGGGTCGGCGGCGCTGCTCGGCGCCGGGACCGCGGTGATGCAGCCGGCGCTCGCCACGATGATCGTGTGGTGCTCGACGCCGGTCACCCGCACCCGCTCCTTCGCCACACAGTTCTTCCTGCAGAACCTCGGCCTCGGCGTCGGTGGTCTGATCGGCGGCCAGCTCGTCGACACGAGCCGTCCGGACAGCTTCCTGCTGCTGTTCTCGATCGAAGCGGTGATGTTCCTCGTCCTCGCGGCGATCGTGCTGACCGTGAAGATGCCGGACACGGCGACCCTCCCGGGTGCCCGGCCGGCCGGCGGTCGGGGCGGCGGGGTGCGGGCGCTGCTCGGCCACAAGGCCATGGTGCAGCTGTGCGTCCTGGGCTTCGTGCTGTTCTTCGCCTGCTACGGGCAGTTCGAGTCGGGCCTCGCCGCGTACGGCACCGAGGCCGCCGGCATCGCGCCGTCCACGCTGGGCGTCGCCCTGGCCGCCAACACGGCGATGATCGTGGCCGCGCAGTTCCTGGTCCTGAAGTTCGTCGAGCGCCGCAAGCGGACGCGGATGATCGCGGCCGTCGGTCTGATCTGGACCGTGGCGTGGCTGATCGCCGGGTACGCGGGCCTCGGGCACGGCAGCCAGGCGATGGCGACGGCGGCGTTCATCTCCACGTACGCGCTGTTCGGTCTCGGTGAGGCCATGCTGTCGCCGACGGTCGCCCCGCTGGTGGCGGACCTGGCGCCGGAGTCGATGGTCGGTACGTACAACTCGGCCTTCGCCCTGGTGAAGCAGCTCGCGCTGGCGGTCGGCCCGGCGGTCGGCGGGCCCATGGGTGCCTCGCTGCACGGTCCGTACATCGTGACGTTCGTGCTGTTCTCGCTCGGCATCACCGTGCTGGCCCTGCGGCTCGGCAAGCGGCTCACGCCGGAGCAGAACCAGCCGTCGCTCGTCACCAAGCCGTCGGTGATAGTGGCGCGGCACGAGCCCGAGCGGCGCGAGACCGCCGCAGCCTGATCGCAGGCGATCGATTTCAATCACGCAGATGACTGAGGGGCCTTCCGGGGCCCCTCAGTCATATGTACGGGCATATGTACGGGTCGGGCTCGCCCGGCGCCGTTACGCGGCGGGCCGGTTCGTGGGCAGGGCGAACTCGCACCACACCGCCTTGCCACCGCCCGGGGTGCGACGGCTGCCCCAGGACGAGGCGATCGTCGCGATGATCGAGATCCCGCGGCCCGCCTCGTCCTCCGTCTCCGCGCGGCGGCGGCGCGGCAGGTGGTCGTCGCCGTCCGTCACCTCGATGATCAGCCGGCGGTCGGTACGGCGCAGCCGCAGGCGCATGGGCGGGGTGCCGTGCTGGAGCGAATTGGCGACCAGCTCACTGGTGGCCAGGACGCCGAGGTCGCACAGCTCCACCGGGAAGCGCCAGCTGGCGAGGACCCCGGACGCGAAGGCACGCGCGCGGGGCGCGGCCTCGATGCCGCCGAGCAGCTCCAGGGCGGCGTTGTGGAACAGCTCGGCGTCGGCTCCGTCGCGGGCCGGGTGCTGGACGACGAGAACGGCGACGTCGTCGTCGTGGTCGGCGGTGACGCCGAGGGCACGCAGCAGCCGGTCGCAGACGACCTGGGGGCTGCCGGTGGCCCCGGCGAGCGCGCGCTCCAGGGCGCTGACGCCCTCGTCGATGTCCTCTCGACGGCGTTCCACCAGGCCATCTGTATAGAGGACGGCGGTGGAACCGGGCGGCAGGTCGATGGTGGCGGAGCTGTGCTGCCAGCCGCCGGTGCCGAGCGGCGGCCCGGTGGGGTCCTCGGCACGGCGGACGCTGCCGTCCTCGTCCCGTACGAGCATCGGAAGGTGGCCGGCGGAGGCGTACACGAGCCGGCCCTCGTTCGGGTCGTGGACCGCGTAGACGCAGGTGGCGATCTGGCTGGCGTCGATCTCGGCGGCGAGGCCGTCGAGCAGCTGGAGCACCTCGTGCGGGGGCAGGTCGAGGCGGGCGTACGCGCGGACGGCGGTGCGGAGCTGGCCCATGACGGCGGCGGCACGCACCCCGCGGCCCATGACGTCGCCGATGACGAGGGCGGTGCGGCCGGCGCCGAGGGTGATGACGTCGTACCAGTCGCCGCCGACCGCGGCGTCGGCGACGCCGGGCTGGTAGGTCGCGGCGATGCGCAGGTCGTCGGGCTGCTCCAGCTCCTGCGGGAGCAGGGAGCGCTGGAGGGTGACGGCGGTCTCGCGGTGGCGGCGCTCGCTGGCGCGCAGCCGCTCGGCGGCCTCGGCGTGGTCGGTGACGTCGGCCGCGTGGATGAGGACTCCGCCGTCGGGCAGCCGGGGGCTGTCCACGGGCAGACAGGTGACGGTGTACGAGCCGCCGCTCCGGGTGCGGCGGGACTTCACGGTGCGGGAGTTGCCGCTGCGCAGGACCTGGTCGAGGAGGGGCAGCAGACCGAGTTCCGAGGCCTCGGGGCACGCGTCGGCGACGGTGGCGCCCGCCGGGCGGGGGCCGAAAGCGCCGGCATATGCCTCATTGACGTACGCGATGCGGTGCTCGGGGCCGTACACGAGCGCGACCAGGCCGGGGAGGCGGCCGACGATCTCCCGCACGGTGAAGTCCTCCGGGGTGGGGGCCCCGGTGGTCGTGCCGGTCTCGGCGGTCTCGGCGGTCTCGGTGGGCTGGGCCGACCGGGCGGGCCGGTCGGACTCGGCTTCGAGACGGTCCGGCCGAGGCCCGCGCTCACCACGGGCCGCGGGCACGGAGCCCTCGGGCCCGCGGGCCGCCGTGCGACGCTGCGTACGCGGGAGCCGGGCGCTCCAACGGGTGAAGTTCACGGATCTGTATGCCTCGTGGTGTCGTTGCCGTGCGGAGTCACTCTGTGCAGGTGTAGGCCCACCTATGGTCACACGTCCAGTGTGGACGAGCGCACTGACAGTGATGTCAGTTCGCGGGCCCGTCGTCGAACCGGCCGTCGGAGCGGCCCTCGGACCCGTCGCCGGGGCCGCTGTCAGGGCCGCCCTCACCGGTGGGATGGTCGGGCTTCGGCGGAGGCGGGGGCGCGGCGGCGAGCTCGAACTCGGCGCGCGGATGCTCCAGCGAGCCGAGCGAGACGATCTCGCGTTTGAACAGGCCGGACAGGGTCCATTCGGCGAGCACGCGGGCCTTGCGGTTGACGGTCGGCACCCGGCTGAGGTGGTAGGTGCGGTGCATCAGCCACGCCGGAAAGCCCTTGAGCTTGCGGCCGTAGACATGGGCGACGCCTTTATGGAGGCCGAGGGACGCGACGGAGCCCGCGTTCGCGTGCGCGTAGTCCGCGAGGGGCGCGCCGCGCAGGGCGGCGATCAGGTTGTCGGCGAGCAGCCGGGCCTGGCGTACGGCGTGCTGCGCGTTGGGGGCGCAGTCCGGAAGCCGCGCGCCGGCCTCGCCCGCCGGCTCGCCCTCCGACGACCCGTCTTTCACCCGTCCGGCCCGCGCGGCGGTGAGGTCGGGGACGGCCGCGGCGTCACCGGCCGCCCATGCATGGTCGGTGCCGGCGATCCGCAGCTGGGTGGTGCAGCGCAGCCGGCCGCGTTCGGTACGGGGCAGGTCGGTGGCGGCGACGAGCGGCGCGGGCTTGACGCCGGCGGTCCATACGACGGTACGGGTGGGCCGCCGGGTGCCGTCGTCGAGGACGGCGACGCGGTTCGCGCACGAGACGAGCCGGGTGCCCAGCCGGACGTCGATGTTGCGGCCGCGCAGCTCCCGGACGGCGTAGCGGCCCAGCTCCTCGCCGACCTCGGGCAGGATCCGCTCGCTCGCCTCGACGAGGATCCAGCGCAGGTCCTCGGGCCGGACGTTGTGGTAGTACCGCGCGGCGTAGCGGGCCATGTCCTCGAGCTCGGCGAGGGCCTCCACGCCCGCGTAGCCGCCGCCGACGAAGACGAAGGTGAGGGCGGCGGCGCGCAGCGCCGGGTCGCGGGTGGAGGAGGCGATGTCCATCTGCTCGATGACGTGGTTGCGCAGCGCGATGGCCTCCTCGACCGTCTTGAAGCCGATGCCGTGGTCGGCGAGGCCGGGGATCGGCAGGGCGCGGGAGACGGAACCGGGGGCGAGGACGAGTTCGTCGTACCGGAGCCGGGTGGGCGCGGCGCCGGTCTCCTCGGTGGCGAGGGTGGAGAGGGTCGCGACGCGCGCGGCGTGGTCGATGGCGTGGACCTCGCCGACGATGATCCGGCAGTGGCCGAGGACGCGGCGGAGCGGGACCACGACATGGCGCGGGGAGATCGATCCGGCGGCCGCCTCGGGCAGGAAGGGCTGGTACGTCATGTACGGATCCGGCGTGACCACCGTGATCTCGGCGCGGCCGTCGCGCAGCTCCGTCTTGAGCCGCCGCTGAAGGCGCAGCGCGGTGTACATCCCGACGTAGCCACCGCCGACAACGAGAACGCGCACAGGTTCGGTCACCGTCCCATGAGGCAACGCCGTTTGGGGTTTGTCCACAGGCCCGGCAAATTGTGTGACTGGAGGGATCGGGTCCCGCGAGCGGCCGAACAACCGTGACACGACAGGAAGTTCGCAGGTCAGAGCGGGTATGGCGGGTGGGCTCCAAAAGCGGAATCGGGAGTGTCCCGGTCCTTGCTCCGATCGGGGGGCGCACCGTACGGAACTGCCCCTTCTGAATTGACCCCGACTCAACTATGTTCGTACCTCGTCGGGGTGTCGGATCGCCACGCGCGGACCGCGAGCGCGGGCAGGACCGGGCCCCGGATGTCAGGGCGGGGAGTCTCCGGGGGGAGACATCATGAGCGGGGGAACGCTTATGCAGATTCAGGATTCGTACGGGCAGGTCCGTACGGCGCAGCAGCCGGTGCAGGGCGCGCGATCCGCGCCGCTGCGGGTGGACGCCCAGCGCAATCTGGAGCACGTGCTGCGCGCCGCGCGCGAGGTGTTCGGGGAGCTGGGGTACGGGGCTCCGATGGAGGACGTGGCACGCCGCGCCCGGGTCGGCGTCGGTACCGTCTACCGCCGCTTCCCCAGCAAGGACGTGCTGGTCCGGCGGATAGCCGAGGAGGAGACGGCGCGGCTCACCGAGCAGGCGCGGGCCGCTCTCGGCCAGGAGGACGAGCCGTGGTCGGCGCTGTCCCGCTTCCTGCGGACATCGGTCGCCTCGGGCGCCGGACGGCTGCTGCCGCCGCAGGTGCTGCGGGTCGGCGTGGACGACACGGCGCTGCCCGAGGACGGGGCGCGGGTGCCGCAGCAGCGGGCGGCCGGCCTGAACGGGACGGCGTCGGAGGGGTACGCGGAGGCCGAGCAGCGCCTGGTCGCGCCGCGCGCGGTGCCGCCGGCCGAGCAGTTCGACGCGGGGGCCGCGGAGCTGCTCGAGGTCGTGGGCCGGCTGGTGGAGCGCGCGCGGGAGGCGGGCGAGCTGCGGACGGACGTCACCGTGGCCGACGTCCTGCTGGTGATCGCCACCGCGGCGCCGGCGCTGCCGGACGCCGCGCAGCAGGCGGCGGCGTCGGCCCGGCTTCTGGACATCCTTCTGGAGGGCCTGCGCTCGCGGTAGCGGTCACCCGTACGGCGGGGTTCCACCCGCGTCGCTGACTGTGCTCACCCGTGCGTTCCCGCTTGTGCACGCGCTTGCGGGTGGTGCGGGACGGCGGGCAGGGCGCGAAGCGGCACGGCATGGGCAGGCATGGCACGGACGAACGAAGCGTCACGCCTGAAGGCCTGAAGTCGCCCCGGACGAGTGGTAACTCGACGGGGGACTTCGGCGTGCCCGGGCTCTGTGGCAGGCTTGGCCGGGTTGGGTCGGGCGTGCAAACGGGGGCTTCGGCGATGAGCGGTGACAGTCGGGACGACACCCTGGGCACCGCCGGCGCCATGGACGGCGCGGCGACCGCGGCCACCGGGCACGTACCGAGTCAGGGCCGTCCGGCCGGGGCCCCGGGGCTCGGCGCGGCCGCCGCCGGACCCGACGGGCCGATCGTCCCGCACCAGCGCGAGCGCGACGAGACGGGGGCCGGGACCGGTTCCGTCCTGCCGCCTCCGCTCGATCTCCCGCCGTCCGACTCCGAGCTGATCCGGCGCATGCGGGAGGGCGACGACAGCGCGTACGGGGAGCTGTTCCGCCGCCACTCCGAGGCCGTCCGCCGTTACGCCCGTACCTGCTGCCGGGACGCGGACACCGCCGACGATCTGACGGCCGAGGTCTTCGCCGGCACCCTCCAGGCCGTCCGCCGCGGCGCCGGGCCCGAACAGGCCGTCCGCGCCTACCTGCTGACCTCGGTCCGCCGGGTCGCCGCGTCCTGGACCCGGACCCGTAAGCGCGAGCAGCTGGTCGAGGACTTCGCCGTGTTCGTCGAGGACGCCGCCCGCGCGTCGGAGGTGGCCGACACGGCCACCCTCGACCTGGGCGCCGACGTCCGCGCCATGCACGACGCCGAACAGTCCCTCGCCCTCCAGGCGTTCCGGTCGCTGCCGGAACGCTGGCAGGCCGTGCTGTGGCACACCACGGTCGAGGAGGAGTCGCCGAGCGAGGTCGCGCCGCTGTTCGGGCTGAGCGCGAACGCCACCGCCGTACTCGCCGGGCGGGCCCGTGAAGGGCTGAAGCAGGCGTACCTCCAGGCGCATGTCAGCCAGTCCCTCACGGCCGGCGGCGACTGCGCCCGCTATGCCGACCGGCTCGGCGCGTACGCGCGCGGGGTCTGCGGATGCGGGCCGAACGCGGCCTGCGCAAGCATCTCGACGAGTGCGTCAAGTGCCGGCTGGCCGCCGGTGAACTGGCCCATGTGAACGCCGGGATCCCCGCCTTGCTGCCGGTCGCGGTCATCGGCTGGTTCGCCGCCGGGTACGTGCTCAAGGCGGCCGGTGTCGTCGCGGGCGGCGTGGCCGGGGCGGGCGTGGCCGGTGCGGCGGCGGCCGCCACGGGCGCGGGGGCGAGCGCGGGTGCGGGGGCCTCCTCCGGCGGCGCCTCGTCCGCCGCCGTGGCCGAGGGTCTGGGCATCCCCGCGAAGGCGGGCATCGCGGCGGTGGCCGCGGTCGCCGCGACCGCCGGGCTCGTCTGGGCACTCACGGGCTCCGAGCCCCAGCCGGTCGCCCAGCCCGCGCCGGAGCCGACGGTCGCCGCCCCGGTGGACTCGGCCCCGCCCGCCGCGAAGCCGGCACCGAAGCCGACCCCCGCTCCGCCGGCGCCGAGCGCCCAGCCCTCCTCGCCTGTCGCCCCGGCCGCGCGTCCGTCGGCACCGGCCCCCACTCCGTCCGCCAAGCCCAGTGCGAAGCCCGCACCCACGCCCACGCCGAGCGCGAAGCCCAGCCCGCGGCCGACCTCCACGCCGCAACCCACTCCCACTCCTACGCCCACGCCCACGCCGTCGAAGCCGACTCCGCCGACCACACCGCCCGCTCCCCCGGCCGTGTTCCCGCTGAACCAGCTGGAGTACGGGGTCTCGGGCGACGGCACCAAGCCGGAGGTCGACCTCGCGCGGAGCAGCTGGATGTGGCGGCGCTCCGATCTGTCGATCAACGACGTCCGCTACAGCGGGGTGAGCGTGCACGCCTCGTCGTCGCTGCACATCGACCTCAACCGGCAGTGCACCCGGTACGACGCGCTCGCCGGCATCGACGACCTGACCGCCCCGCTGAAGCAGGTCGCCGGGGTCCGCTTCGCCGTGTACGCCGACGGGCAGCGGCTGTGGCGCTCGGCGGTGGTCCGCCCGGGGGACTCGCCGGTGCCGGTGCGCGTCGGGATCGGCGGTCGCCGCACCCTCCAGCTCGTGGTGGAGCCGCACACGAAGTTCGGCCGGGCGGTGGTCGCCGACTGGGCGGCCTCCCGGATCAGTTGCGCGTGACGGACCGGCGGCGGGACCGGTGCCGGCTCAGGCGCCGTAAGACTCCGCGAGGGCCAGCACCGCGTCGACGGTGAGGCTCCGGCCCGCCGCCCACGCCTCCTCGTAGGCCGCCGGGTCCAGCGCGGCACGGGCCCGGCTGGCGACGTCCTCGACCTCGCGCCGCTCCGGTACGGAGCGGGGTATGTCGGCCCGCCAGGTGTCGGCGGCGGCGAGGACGGTCACGGCGTCGGCGGCCCGGCCGCCGAGGACGAGTGTGGTGGCCAGTCCCTCGGCCATGCCGATCGTGATGGGCAGGGCGCACTGGCCGTCCCGGGCGATCCGCAGGGCCTCGGCGGACCGGCCGACGGCCACGTCACCGCCCCCCTCGTGGGCTTCGACGCGGGCGGTGAGGCCGGTGACGAAGGCGGCGACGTGCGGCGGCAGCGGGCCCGCGTCGGTGTAGGCCCCGGAGGTCTCGACGTGGCGGCGGGCGGCGGGCCAGTCCCCGTCGTGGAGGGCGATCGCGGCCTTCAGATATCCGGCATAGGCCTCCAGGTCCCTGACCCGGCAGCGCTGGGCCTCGGCCTCCGCCTGCGCGAGGCCCCGCAGGGCGGCCTCCGTGTCACCGGACCGGAAGTGCAGCTCGGCGAGCCGGGCCATCAGGAACGGGCCCTCGGCGTACGCGCCGACCTCACGGGCGAGCGCCAGCGCCTCCTCGTACTCCCCGCGGGCCTCCTCGTACCGGCCGCGCATCAGCAGCGCCTCGGCCGCGACGCCCGCGACCTGGGCCCGCATCCAGCGGTCGCCGACCCGGCGGGAGATCACCCGCAGTTCGGCGAGGTCCTGCTCGACGCCGGGCCGGTCCCCGGGCCGGTCGATGACCAGGTGCGTACGGAACATCAGGACGGCGCCGATCTCCCAGTCGCCGCCGTGGACACGGCAGTTGGCGATGGCGCCGTCGAGCAGCGGCCGGATGTCGGCGGGCTCGTCGGCGAGGTAGGCCGTGAACGGCCACAGCAGGCCGGGGAATCGGGCGGACTGGGGGCCTGGATCCCGGGCGAACGCCGTACGGACCCGGGCCACAAGCGCCATGCCCGCCGCCTCGTCGCGGAAGGAACTGAGGGCGCTGATGTTCTGGCTCTCCATGGCGAGGAAGAAGGAGAGCATGTGCAGGTGCATGCGGGGCCAGTGGCGCGGGTCGGCCGGATCGCCCGGGTCGTCGCCGAGCAGGAGGATTCGCTCGACCCAGGCAAGGGCCTCGGGGCGGTAGTTGCGCAGCCACCAGAACCAGCCCATGGCGAAGACGAGCCGGTGGGCGGTGGGCTCGTCGGGCGCGGTGACCACGGTGCGGTGGAGAGCGGCCCGGATGTTGTCGAGATCGCGTTCGAGACGGGCGATCCAGGGCAGTTGCGCGTGGGAGCGCAGCAGGGGCTCGGCCTGTTCGGCGAGGGCCGTGAAGTGGGCGGTGTGGGCGGCTTCGGCGGCGGCGAGCAGGGCGGGGGTCTCGGCGGCGCGTCCGACGGCGTACTCGTGGATGGTCTCCAGGAGGCGGTAGCGCATCTCGCCGTCGTCGGTGGGCGTGGCGACGACGAGGGACTTGTCGACGAGGGCGCCGAGGGTGTCGGCGGTGCCGGGCGTCCTGGTGGTCCCGGGGGCGGCCTGGTTCAGGGCCTCGGCGGCGGCGAGGTCCCAGCCGCCGGCAAACACGGACACCTGGCGCAGCAGATCGCGCTCGGCCGGTTCGAGCAGGTCCCAGGACCAGTCGACGACGGCGCGCAGGGTCTGCTGGCGGGGCAGGACGGTGCGGGAACCGGAGGTGAGGAGAAGGAAACGGTCGTCGAGGCGGTCGGCGATCTGGCGCGGGGTGAGGAGCCGCAGCCGGGCGGCGGCAAGTTCGATGGCGAGGGGCAGACCGTCGAGACGGCGGCAGATCTCCGCGACGGCGAGGTCGTCATCGCTGGTGGGGGCCATGGGGTGGGGGCCGCCCGCGCCCCTGGTCTCGTCGGCGCCTTCGGCCGGGGAGCCGGCCCGGAAGCCGGGACGGACGGCGCGGGCGCGTTCGGCGAAGAGCCGGTGGGCGGGGCGGGCGGGAGGGGTTCGACGGGGCGGACGGTCTCGCCGGGGACGCCGAGGGGCTCCCGGCTGGTGGCGAGGATCCGCAGGCCGGGGCAGCGGGCGAGCAGGGTCTCGGCGAGGGCCGCGGCGGCGTCGACGACATGCTCGCAGTTGTCGAGGACGAGCAGCAGTGGACGGTCGGCCAGGTGGTCGACGAGACGGGCCGTGGGGTCGTCCTGGAGCGGGACGCCGTCGCGGGTGGTGATCAGGTTGGTCTCGCGCAGGCCGAGCGCGGAGAGCACCGCGCCGGGGACGGCGTCGGGGTCGTCGAGCGGAGCGAGTTCGGCGATCCAGGCGGCGGGTCCGGCGGCCTGGCGGGCGGCCTCCTCGGCGAGCCGGGTCTTCCCGGAGCCGCCGGGGCCGGTGAGGGTGACGAGACGGGCGTGCTCCAGGTCCGCCTGGAGGGCGGCCAGTTCGGGCTCGCGGCCGACGAACGAGGTCAGCCGCGGCCGGATGTTGCCGGGCTCGGGGGCGGGAGTGGGAGCGTGAGCATGAGCGTGAGTCGGAGCCGGTACGGGGCGCGGGGCCGTGGACGCGGGCGAGGCCGGTCGTGGCACCCGGGGCGGTGTTCCGGCGAGGAGTTCGGCGTGCAGGGCGGTCAGTTCCGGCCCGGGGTCGGCGCCGAGCCCGTCGGCGAGGGTGCGGCGCGCGTTCTCGTACGCGGCGAGGGCGTCGGCCGGGCGGCCTTCGGCGCGCAGGGCGCGGATCAGCTGGGCGTGGAAGGTCTCGTCGTACGGGTACGCGCCAGTGAGTTCGGCCAGTTCGGGGACGAGTCCGGTGGTGGCGCCGCGCCGCAGGTCGGCCTCGACGCGGCGGCGGAGCGCGGCGAGCCGCTGTGCCTCGGGACGTACGCCCGCGGGCTCGGGCAGATCGGCGAGCGCGGGCCCGCGGAACAGGCCGAGGGCGGTCCGCAGCAGCGCGGCGGCGGTCTCGGGGTCGCCCGCGTCGAGCCGGGTGCCCGCATCGCGGAACCGGCGCTCGAACACGTACAGGTCGATGTCCTCGGGCGCCGCCACGAGCCGGTAGCCGCCCGGCCCCGACGCGACGGCGTCCCTGCCCAGCACCCGCCGCAACCGCCCGACCAGGGCCTGCAGCGCGGCCGGCGCGTCCTGCGGCGGCTCGTCCGCGTACACGTCGTCGACCAGCTCGGCGACGGTCGCGCTCCGGCCGCCGCGCAGCGCGAGCGCGGCGAGCAGCGCGCGCAGCCGTGCGCCGCCCAGGGGGAGGGAGGCGCCGGTGGAGTCGAGCGCGTCGGTGGCGCCGAGGATGAGATACCGCACCCGCCCATTGTCGCGGGCGGGAGTGCCGTACGCCTCGGGGTTTGCCCGGAGAGGGGCGCTTGGGGGGCTTGCGGGCTCAGAACTCCGAGGTGTCGAACACGAAGCCGAGGGGATCAGGAAGGGGAACCACTGCCCCCAGGTCGTGGACGGTCCGGCGCGTGTAGTGGTCGTCCTGGGGGCGGGAGTGGACGGTGATCTCGCCCGCGTCGCGATCGACGACCAGGTACACCGGAATACCGGCCCGGGCGTAGCCACGGAGCTTCTGGACACGGTCGCGACCGGCGGTCGACGTGGAGGTGATCTCCGCGACAAGCAGGACGGCGGAAGGAGCGTGCCAGTCTTCCCGGTCGGAGTAGCTGCCCTTGGGGGCGATGACGAGATCAGGAATGACCTTGGAACCATCAGGCAGACAAAGGCCGACGTTGGTGTACCGCCCCATCCTTTTGTCCTGATCGCGAACCTGGCCGCTCATTTCCGAGACGATCTCTTCGTGATCGCCGTTCGCGGGTGGTACCACCTTGATCTCGCCTTCGGTCAGCTCCACGCGCCAGCCCTTGGGAGCCACCGCACTGAACAGCTCGAAGGTCTGCTCGACGGACGCACCCTCGTAGTCACCCACGTCGTAACCCGGGAACTCGTCACCCGGTACTGGCAGCGCCATTGCCATCACGGACCTCCTTCGCTCAATGCGACGCTTTCAGCGTAGATGCCCTCACTGCGGAAAAAACGGAATCGTTCACTCGAACGAGCGTGCTGTGACGTTTCGGCTCCGCGCCCTCACGCCGGCAGCGACCGCCCGGCCGGAACCAACGGCCCCGGGACCGCGCGGTGCCGGGGTGCGGCGGTGCCGGTCCAGCAGGAGCCGCGGCGGGCCAGGAGGCGGGTGAGCCAGAGTTCGGTGGAGACGAGGTCGGCGAGGCCGTCGAGGGGGACCTGTTCGCCGTCGGCGGCGGCGCGCAGGGCGCGGCGGACCACGCGGGCCTCGACCAGGCCCGCGTCGGCCAGGAGCGGCGCGTCGAAGAGAGCGAGCAGGTGGGGCAGGGCGGCGCGCAGTCCGGCGCGGGTGGCGGCGGCCGGGACGGCCGGGTGCGGGGCGCCCCAGCCGGGCGGCAGGTCGTGGATGCCGGTGTCCGCGAGGACGGTGCGCAGGACCGTGGCGCGGGCGTCGGGCTGGACCCGCAGCGATTCGGGGAGGTCGCGGCAGGCCCGAACGACCTGGTTGTCGAGGAACGGGGCGTGCAGGCGCTGGCCGCGGATCTCCGCCGCCTGTTCCAGGACCCGGTGGTCGGCGGCGGCGCGGGCGAGGGCGGCACGCGCGCGTGCCTCGCCGGGGCGCTGGACGGAGGCGGGCAGGGTCGCCGCCCGGTTGAGGCGAACCGATACTTCCGCCAGCGCCTCCCCCGTCAGCCAGCGCGCCGCGGGGCCTGGCCGGGACCAGGCCAGGGCGGACAGCGACGCCTCCAGCGGGCCGTAGGCCGGATCGGGTGCCCGGTTGGCCTCCAACACGCGCGTGGCGGCGGCCTCCAGGCCGGCGCGGTACGGCGTACGGGCGAGCCGCCGCGCCGCCCGGTACACGGTCAGCGGTACCAGCAGGGCGCCCGCCGAGGGACCGGTGGCGCGGGCCAGCGCGGTCACCGGGCGCACCAGGGAGCGGCGCCGGCGGTCCATCAGCAGGTCGGCGAGACGGGCCGGGTGGGCGTCGAGGACCTGGCGGGCGCCGAAGCCGGTGAAGTGGTCGGCGCTGCCGCCCGCGAGCCGTCGTCGGTGCCGTTCGGCGGCCACCAGGCAGGGCGCGGGTTCGTCGGTGAGCGGCCCGTCGAGGCCCGTGTACGGCAGCGCCTCCTCGCCGGCCGCGACGACCACGTGGCGCAGCCGCGGGTTGGCGGCGATCTCGCGGGCGCGGGCGAGTTCGTCGCGGCCCTCGGTGCCGGCGGGCGCGGCCAGGTCGTTGAAGGTGACGGCGAGCAGGCGTTCGCCCGCGCCCGCGCCGTGGCCCAGGATCGTGCCGGGGACGCCGGGCAGGCCGGCCGCGAGCAGGGCGAGGGTGCCGGAGGCGCTGCCGCCGGACAGGTCGGCGCCGATGCCGGGGGTGGGGGCGCCGCCGCGTGCGGCGCGCCGGTCGGCGGGGCCCATGCCGGGCACCGGGCCGGGGTCGGGCAGCCGTGCGTCGGGGGCGTGGCGCGGCGCGGTGAGCCGGGCCCGCACGGCTCCGACGAGTGCGTCCCGTACGGCTTCCACCGCCTGGCGGGCGTCGGCCTCGGGCGCGGCGACGGCGAGCGAGGCGACCGGTTCGTGGCCGGCGATCTCGCGGGCGCCCTCGCGCAGGATCAGGGCGTGGCCGGGCGGGACCCGTCGCACGCCCTCGTAGGGGGTGGAGTCGCGCAGCGCCTCGGGGGTCTCGGGGCAGGCGAGGAGGGCGGCGAGGTGTCCGATGTCGAGCTGGGCCTCGGTGAGGTCGGCGAGCGGCAACGCGGCGGTGCCGTAGGCCGTACCGTCCGCCCAGGGGGTGTGGAACACCGGCCGGGCGCCCGCGAGATCGCCGGTGACGGTGACGCGGCGTCCCGCTTTGACCACGGCCGTGTAGCTGCCGGGCCACGCCGTCAGGTGCCGCAGTGCGCCCCCGCGCGCGGTGAGCAGCCCGCGCCGGAGCTCGTCGTCGCTCGCCGCGCAGCAGCCGAGCACGGCCATCCGGGTGTGCGCGTCGAGGTCGACCAGGCGGACCTCGTCGGGCCGCCAGTCCCCGACCGCCCACAGCGGATCGGGGTCCTCCCACAGGAGTTGCGCGCCGACGGGCTGCACGCTGAGCCCGTCGGCGGGGTCGCCGACGGTGCCGGCGGAGCCGGGTGGTGCCAGGTACGGGGTGCCGGAGCGCGCGGCGACACTGCTCCAGCCCACCAGCCACCGCATCGCCGCCTCCACAAAGGTCGAGTGGAGACATGCTGCCATGCCGACGGCGCGCAGGAGGTGTCACCGGGGCATCACGGCGTCGGCGAACGCGCCCCTGGCATAAGCCTGTCGAGCACCGGTGCCGTACGGCGCTTTTCGGCCATTCTCGTCCCGGCCGCACGGAGCCGGGACGTGTCACGCGGTACGGCGGTCCGGGAGGCGGTCGCCTCCCGGAGCCGCCCGCCACCCGCGGGGAATGGGGCGGCGGTGTCCCCCAGCCCACCCGTCCTGGACATCGGTCCTCGGCCAAGCGGGCCGACCCACGCAGCACTCATGGAAGCGCTCTCCCCCGAGACGCGACGAGAGCGCACGGCCGGGCGCACGGCCACACGACGGGAGCACGCGCGCGCGTCGAGGCGGCCGCCGGTCATTCCATCCCACAACAATCTCGCCATACGGCACACCGCCCCTTAACGGTCGGGATCCGGCGAACTACGCTGTGCTAACGAATGCCGCACGCCTATGCCCGGCGTCGTGGCGGCCTTCTGGGTGTCGTGTCGAGGGGTGGCGTCATGTCCAGGGAGCAACGCGGGCCGAACGAAAAGCTCGGCACGGTTCTCGCCCTCGCGGGAATCAGCAATGCCGGGCTCGCCCGGCGCGTCAACGACCTCGGCGCACAGCGGGGACTGACGCTTCGTTACGACAAGACGTCGGTGGCCCGCTGGGTGTCCAAAGGCATGGTGCCGCAAGGCGCCGCCCCGCATCTGATCGCCGCCGCCATCGGCCAGAAGCTCGGCCGGCCGGTGCCGCTGCACGAGATCGGGCTCGCCGACGCCGACCCCGCGCCCGAGGTGGGCCTCGCCTTCCCGCGCGACGTCGGAGCGGCGGTCCGCTCGGCGACCGAGCTGTACCGGCTGGACAGCGCGGGCCGGCGGGGCGGGGTCGGGATCTGGCAGTCGCTCGCCGGTTCGTTCTCGGTGAGCGCCTACGCGACGCCCGCGCAGCGCTGGCTCATCACGCCCGCCGACCCGTCGGTGGAACGGATCGCCCCGCGCCCGGCCTCCGGCCCGCTCGACGGTCCGCTCGCCCTTCCCGGCGCGGGTCCGGGGACGGTCGCGGCCCAGACCGCCGGCGCGGCCGGTGCCGCCGAGAACGGGGAGCACGCGCGCGTAGGCCACAGCGACGTCGCCAAACTCCGCGAGGCCGCCGAGGACGCCCGCCGCTGGGACTCCAAGTACGGCGGCGGCGACTGGCGCTCCTCGATGGTCCCCGAGTGCTTACGTGTCGACGCCGCGCCGCTGCTGCTCGGCTCCTACTCGGACGAGGTCGGCCGCGCCCTGTTCGGCGCGACCGCCGAGCTGACCCGGCTCGCCGGCTGGATGGCCTTCGACACCGGCCAGCAGGAGGCCGCCCAGCGCTACTACATCCAGGCGCTGCGGCTCGCCCGCGCCGCCGCCGACGTCCCGCTCGGTGGCTACGTCCTGGCCTCCATGTCGCTCCAGGCCACCTACCGGGGCTTCGCCGACGAGGGCGTCGACCTCGCCCAGGCGGCCCTCGAACGCAACAGGGGCCTGGCCACCGCCCGCACCATGTCGTTCTTCCGGCTCGTCGAGGCACGGGCGCACGCCAAGGCCGGCGACCAGGCCGCCGCCTCCGGCGCGCTCAAGTCCGCCGAGGGGTGGCTGGAGCGCTCCCGGGAGGGCGACGGCGACCCGACGTGGCTCGGCTTCTACTCGTACGACCGGTTCTGCGCCGACGCCGCCGAGTGCTACCGCGACCTGAAGCTGCCGCAGGAGATGCGCCGCTTCACCGCGCAGGCGCTGTCCCGGCCCACCGAGGAGTACGTGCGCTCGCACGGGCTTCGGCTCGTGGTGTCGGCGGTGGCCGAGCTGGAGTCCGGCAACCTGGACGCGGCCTGCGCCGCCGGTACGCGCGCGGTGGAGGTCGCGGGGCGGATCTCGTCGGCCCGGACCACCGAGTACGTACGGGATCTGCTGCACCGCCTCGAACCGTACGGGCACGAGCCGCGCGTCATGGAGCTGCGTGAGCGGGCCCGGCCGCTGCTCGTGGCCCCGGCGTGAGCGGACCCGGCCGACCAGGGGCTTCCCCGGAGCCGGAGCAGGAGCCAAGGCCGGGACCGGGGTCGGGATCAGGGCCGGGACCGGGACCGGGGCCGGCCCCTGCTCCGGCCCCGGCGTGACACACATCCCATGGAGCGAACGGTTTGGCCCGGTTGTCAGTGGGCCAGTGCAGTATGCAGGGGTGGGAGGTGGCGCTGGTGTCCGAATCGGACCGCTTTGACTGTGACGTGCTCGTGATCGGCGGCGGAATCGTCGGCCTGTCGACCGCGTACGCCATCAGCCGCGCGGCTCCGGGCACCCGGGTCACCGTCCTGGAGAAGGAACACGCCCCCGCCCGCCACCAGACCGGCCGCAACAGCGGCGTGATCCACAGCGGCATCTACTACCGTCCCGGCTCGCTCAAGGCCCGTTTCGCGGTCGAGGGCGCGGCCGAGATGGTCAAGTTCTGCGCCGAGTACGGGATTCCGTACGAGATCACCGGCAAGCTGATCGTCGCCACCGCGCGCGAGGAGCTGCCCCGGCTGCACGCGCTCGTCCAGCGCGGCCGGGAGAACGGGATCCCGGTGCGCGAGCTGGGCCCGGCGCAGATCAGCGAGTACGAGCCCCGGGTGCGGGGCCTGGCCGCGATCCACGTCGGCACCACCGGCATCACCGACTACGGGGCGGTGGCGGCCCGGCTCGCCGAGGCCTCCGGGGCCCGGATCGTCTACGGCTCGGCGGTCACCGCGATCGACCGGCGGCCCTGGGGCGTGGCGGTGCGCACCGCCGCCGGGCGCGTGGTGCGCGGGCGTGTCCTGGTGAACTGCGCCGGGCTCCACTGCGACCGGGTGGCCCGGCTCGCGGGCGACGACCCGAAGATGCGGATCATCCCCTTCCGCGGGGAGTACTACGAGCTGACCGACCCGTCCCTGGTGCGCGGCCTGGTCTATCCGGTACCCGACCCGGCCTTCCCGTTCCTCGGCGTCCACCTCACCCGGGGCATCGACGGCGGCGTGCACGTCGGGCCGAACGCGGTCCCGGCGCTCGCCCGCGAGGGGTACGGCTGGCCGGTCGTCCGCCCGCGCGATCTGGCCGACGCCCTCGCCTGGCCCGGCAGCTGGGCGATGGCCCGCGCGCACTGGCGGTACGGAGCGGGCGAACTGCGCCGCTCACTGTCCAAGCGCGCCTTCACCGAGGCGGTCCGGCGGATGCTGCCGCTCGTCGAGGAGCGCGATCTGCGGCGGGCGGCGCCGGGCGTGCGGGCGCAGGCGGTACTGAAGGACGGGACACTCGTCGACGACTTCCTCATCCGCGAGTCCGCGCGGACGGTGCACGTCCTCAACGCACCCTCGCCGGCGGCCACGGCGTCGCTGCCGATCGGCCGCGAGGTGGCGGGCCGGGCGCTGGCCCTGCTGTAGCGGCGGCGCGGGGCCCCGGCCGTTCCCGCCCGGTCCGCGCGGCCCGCGGCGGCGACGCGGTGCGCCGTAGAATCGGGTCATTGTGTCTGAGCAGCCAGAGAACATCCCGCACCCCGCACCCGAGGCCCAGGGCGAGCAGCGCGTACGCCGGGGCAGCCAGAGGTTCGCGCCGGGCGAGGGGCCCGCGCCCGACCCGGCGGGTTCGCACTACGAGCGCCGGATCCGCAGCTTCCAGCCGCGCCGCAGCCGGGTCACCACCGGTCAGGCCGAGGCGCTCCTGAAGCGCTGGCCGGACTGGGGCCTCGACATCGACGGCGCCCGCGTCCTCGACCTGGACGAGATGTTCGGCGGCCTTCCGGTCGTCCTGGAGATCGGCTTCGGCATGGGCGAGGCCACCGCGCAGATGGCCGCCGCCGACCCCGGCACCGGCATCCTCGCCGTGGACGTGCACACCCCCGGCCAGGGCAATCTGCTCGGTCTCGCCGACCGGAACGGCCTCACCAACGTCCGGGTCGCCAACGGCGACGCGATCATCCTGCTGCGCGAGATGCTGCCGCCCGAGTCGCTGGCCGGCTGCCGGGTCTACTTCCCGGACCCCTGGCCGAAGGCCCGCCACCACAAGCGGCGGCTGATCCAGCCCGACTTCCTGACCCTGCTCGCGCCCCGCCTGGTGAAGGGCGGGCTGCTGCACTGCGCCACGGACTGGGAGCCGTACGCGGAGCAGATGCTGGAGGTGCTGACCGCGCACCCCGACTTCGAGAACACCCAGGCCGACGGCGGCTACGCGCCCCGGCCCGGCTTCCGGCCGCTGACCCGCTTCGAGGGACAGGGACTGGACAAGGGGCACGTCGTCCACGACCTGCTTTTCCACAGGGTGTGAGCCCGCCGGTGGGGGACGGAGCCACCCCCACCGAGTTATCCACAGGCCGCGGCAACCCCCTCGACTACTGTCGGTGACGCTGGCTACTGTCGTCGTGTGTCCTCGAACCCGATCACCGGATCCGCGCCCACGCCGCTCGGCGAGGCCGGCGGCACGGCCGCCCCGCCGGCCTTCCCCGCGCCCACGACCGCGCTGTCGCCCGCTCCCGCTCCCGTGCCCACGCGGGAGGGGGAGCAGCCGGACTTCGGCGCCGTACCGCCGCGCGCCAAGTGGCGCTACAAACCGCGCCGGGTCTGGCGCAGCCGGCTGGTCCGGGGCATCACCGTGATCACCGTGCTCGCGCTGTGCGGCCTGGTGATCCTCGGGCTGGTGCGGGAGGAGACCGGCACCGAGGGCTTCCTCGTCGGACTCGGCCTCGCCGTGCTGCCGGTGCCGCTGCTGATCACGGCGTTCCGCTGGCTCGACCGGGTCGAGCCGGCCCCCTGGAAGAACCTGCTGTTCGCGCTCGCCTGGGGCGCGTTCGCCTCCACGCTGATCGCGATCTTCGCCAACTCCTTCGCCGTGGAGTGGATATCCAGCGCCACGGCCGACCCCGACTCGGCGGACGCCCTCGGCGCGACCGCCGTCGCCCCGTTCGTGGAGGAGACCGCGAAGGGCGCCGCCGTCCTGCTGCTCTTCCTCTTCCGCCGCAGGGACTTCAACGGTCCGGTCGACGGTCTCGTCTACGCCGGCTTCACCGCCACCGGCTTCGCCTTCACCGAGAACATCCTCTATCTCGGCAACGCCTTCGGCGAGGACCAGGACGGCGGCTCGGCGGGCGTCGGCTCGGTCACCGTGGGCACGTTCGTCGTCCGGGTCGTCCTGTCCCCGTTCGCGCACCCGCTGTTCACCTCGCTCACCGGCCTCGGGCTCGGCTTCGCCGCCCTGCTCGCGACCACCGCCCGGGCCCGCCGCGTCCGCATGACGCTGCTGCCGCTGGGCGGACTGATCCTGGCGATGGGGATGCACGCGCTGTGGAACGGGTCGGCGACCTTCCACCCGATGGCGTTCATCCTGGTCTACGGGATGTTCATGGTGCCGGTGTTCGCCCTGCTGACCTGGCTGGCGATCTGGAGCCGGCAGCAGGAGCTGCGCACCATATCCGCCGAACTCCCGGCCTACGCGGCGGCGGGCTGGCTCGCCCCGGACGAGCCGCTCGCGCTCTCCTCGATGCGGGCCCGCTCGATGGCCCGCGCGTTCGCCGGCCGCGGCCATGGCAAGCCGGCCGCGCGGGCCGTCGGCGAGTACGAGGCGTTCGCGACGACCCTGGCGTTCCTGCGCCACCGGGTCGGACGCGGCCAGGCGGTGCCGGACTTCGCGGCCCGCGAGCAGGAGCTGCTGCACCACCTGTGGCAGCGCCGCCCGCTCGCCTCACCCGCGCTGACGTACGCGGCCCGGGCCACCGGGCGGGTCTGGACGCCGCCGCAGTATCTGGACTACGGCGGCTACAACCCGTACCGCAGCTGAAACCGCCGTGGCAGGATGCCGCAGACCCCTTGTCCGAAGATCATCCAGGGCGGAAGACTGCGGGGGCGGCCGGGGGCTGCCTCGGGGGGGAGGCGGAGAGTTCCGGCGCGGAAACGTGAGGGGGCTCCCGTGGCCAGGGCTGATGCGGCGGACGCCGACGGGGACAGACCCGGGCGGCGACGCGACGGGAACCGTCCAGACGACGGGGAGCGGACGCGGCTCGCCGGTGTGCTCGCGATCGTGCTGGGGCTGGTGTGCGGGGCGGTCTCCTTCGCGAGCTTCGCTTACCAGATCCCGAGCGCGGTGAGCCGGTACGCGGACTACCGGGCCGCCGCACAGTGCCCCGCCACGGACACAAGCACCGGCGCCGGCGCCGGCACCGAGGCCGTCGCAGGCACCGCCGCCCCGCGGCCGGCGGGTGAGCCGGAGGACTGTCTGCGGACACTCACGTTCACCGTGGACCGCACAGTGGTGGACCGGACTCCCAGGACCCGGCGCTACCAGGCCGCGCTGAGCGGCGGCTCCTGGCACGGCACGGTGGTGTTCGCGGAGCCCGGACCCGTACTGGACCGGCTGCGGCCGGGAGAACGGGTCGACGGAACGCTCTGGCGCGGGACGATCATGGCGCTCGGCACGCAGGAGGCACGGCAGGGCACCCTCGACGAGCCGCGGGACGAGTCCCGGGTGAGTACGGGCATCGCCACCGGCCTGGGCCTGCTGGCGGTCCTGTGTCTGCGCTCCGGCCCGAGGTGGTGGTCCCGCCCCGACCGCCATCGGCCGCCGGCCGCTCTGGTGAGGAGCGCCGTGGTGACGGGCTTCGCCGTGTTCCTGGGTTGCCTCGCCCTGGGAGCCGTGGCCCAGGCGCTCGACCTGTCGCGCTGGATCGTGCCCGCCCTCGCCGTCCCGGCCACGCTGCTCCCGGTCCGGCTGCTGGGCCGGGTCCGGCCCGAATCCGAACCCGGCGGGGCCTCCCCCGCCCCCGCCGGCGTCTGAACCCGTCGGGTGAGGGGAGCGGCGCGGCGGGCTCGCCCCGTACGGGAGCCGATCCTCGCCCCCCACCGCCCATCCACCCGCCCGCCCGGCTCGTTGCCGGGACCCGGCAATCCTCGACGGGTGCCGCTGCCTGACGGTTTCCTTGTCCGACGACCGGCCGGGGCGGGCAGGGGGAAACCGGATGCGTACGACGTGGGTGCGGTTCATGGGCGTGTGCGTGACCGTTCTCGGCCTGGCCCTCGCGATGGTCTGCTACCTGGTCTTCACCGATCTCAACCCGCGCCGGGCCGACCGGCTCGCGGACTACCGGGTCGCGAAGGTGTGCGCGGCCGGCCATCCGCCGCCGGGCCGGGCGGAGGACTGCCTGCGGACGGTGCCGCTCACGGTGGACACCGTCGAGGAGACGCGGGGCGGGTACCGGGCCACGGTGAGCGGCGCGGCCTGGCGCGGCAAGGTGAGCTTCGGGGACACGAGGCCGCTGATGACGGGAGTGCGGCCGGGTGACCGGGTCGACGGCGTCCTGTGGCGCGGGGACGTCATGGCGCTCCGTCAGGACGGGGTGCGCCAGGCCACGTCCGACGAGCCGCGGGACGAGCCCGAGGCGCTGACCGCCGTCGCCACCGCATTGGGCGTGGGAGCGTCGGTGTGTCTCCGGTTCGGCCTGGTGTGGCTGGTCCGCCCCGACCGCTACCGGCCTGGCCTCGCACGGCGGACCGGTCTGTGGACGATCGGCGGCCTGTTCGTCAGCTGCGCGCTCATGGCAATCGTGGTCCGCGCACTCGGATGGCCCGACTGGGTCATCCCCGTCGGCATCGTGCCGGCCACGCTGGTGCCGGTGTGGCTGGTGACCCGCCGGCGGGCCTAGGCGAGGGCCGGCGAGGCCGCGTCCACCGTCCGTGCGCGTGCGTGAGACACGACGGACGGCGGACACGGCACACGGCACACGGCACACAAACCGGCACCGACACCGATACCGGCAAGCACCACACGCGCGGCGGGAACGCCGTTCGGGGAAGGTCAGGCGGAAGCGTCCGTCAGGGCGGTCAGTTCCTCGTCCGTCAGCCGCAGCTCGACGGAGGCGAGGAGCGCCGGGAGCTGCTCGGCGGTACGGGCCGAGGCGATCGGGGCGGCGACGGTCGGGCGGGCGGCCAGCCAGGCCAGGGCGACGGACGCGACCTCGGCGTCGTGGGCCTCGGCGACCCGGTCGAGCGCGGCGAGCACCCGCTGCCCGCGCTCCGTACCGACGAGTTCGAGGGGTCCGTGGGCACGCGCGCTGTCGACCGTCCGCCCGGGGCGGTACTTGCCGGTGAGGAAGCCCGACGCGAGCCCGTAGTACGGCACGGCCGCGAGCCCGGCCCGCGCGACGGTGTCCTGGAGCGGGCCCTCGTAGGTGTCGCGGGAGACCAGGTTGTAGTGCGGCTGGAGGGCGACGTACCCGGTGAGGTTCTCGGCCTCGGCGAAGTCGAGGCAGGCGCGCAGCCGTTCCGCCGAGATGTTGGAGGCGGCGACGGCCCGGACCTTGCCCTCCTTCACCAGCGCGTCGAGCGTGGTGACGATGTCCTCGACCGGTACGGACTCGTCGTCGTAGTGCGTGTAGAAGAGGTCGATGCGGTCGGTGCCGAGCCGGCGCAGCGATTCCTCGGCGGCGGCCCTGACGGTCTCGGGCTTCAGCCCCTTGTGACGGTGGTGGGCACCGGCCTTGGTGGCGACGAGGATGTCGGACCGGTTGCCGCGCGAGGCGAGCCAGCGGCCGATGACGGTCTCGGACTCGCCGCCCTCGTTGCCCTCGACCCACTGCGAGTAGGCGTCGGCGGTGTCGACGAAGTTGCCGCCCGCCGCGGCATAGGCGTCCAGGACGGCGAAGGACCGCGTCTCGTCGGCGGTCCAGCCGAAGACGTTGCCACCGAGGGAGAGCGGGAAGACGTGCAGATCGGATGTGCCCAGCCGGCGAAGAGAAGTCATGAGTCGATTCAACCCCTCGCGCGGCCGGGCCTGTTCCGCTGGAGCGCCCGGGCCGGGAAATCCGGCACTCAGGCGCTCCCGTTCATTCGGCCGAACGGATGACAGGCGGGGCAGGCAGGGCAGGCAGGGCAGATGAAGCAGGCAAAGCGGACTGGGCAGGCGACAGACGGTCAGATGCCCAGGCCCTTGGAGCGGAGCCAGGCCGCCGGGTCGAGCCGGGAGTCCGACGCGGTGTGGACCTCGAGGTGGAGGTGCGGGCCGGTCACGTTGCCGGTCGCGCCGACCCGGCCGATGGTCTCGCCGGTGCCGACGGACTGTCCGGCGCTCGCCGTCATCGAGGACAGGTGGCAGTACCAGACCTCGGTGCCGTCCTCGAGCTCCAGGACGATCCGGTAGCCGTACGAGCCGGACCAGGCGGCCGACTTGACGGTGCCGCCGTGCACGGCCTTGACCGGCGTGCCGGTGGGGGCGGCGAAGTCCAGGCCGGTGTGGTAGCCGGAGGACCACATCGAGCCGGCCTCGCCGTAGGTGGAGGTCAGCGTGTACGAGGAGGTCGGCAGCGCGAAGCTGGCGGCGAGCTTGGCCAGCCGCTCGGCCTCCGCCTTCGCCGCGGCCTTCGCCTTGGCCTCGGCCTCGGCCTTCTTCTTCGCCTCGGCGGCCGCCTTCTCGGCGGCGTCGGCCTTGGCGCCGGCCTCCTTGGCGGCCTTCTCGGCCGCGGCCTTCTCCGCCTCCGCCTTCTCGGCGGCGTCGGCGGCGGCCTGCTGCTGCTCGGCCTGCTGGAGGATGCGGGCACGCAGCGCCTCGCCGGCGTCGCTCGAGGTCTGCGTCCGGGCCTGCGTGCCGGCCTCGTCGGCGGGGGTGGTGTAGGTCAGCGCGGTGAGCGGCTGGGTGGCGGCGTTGCCCGCGGCGGTGGCGGCGTTGCCCTGCTTCTCGTCGCCGCTGCCTATCAGCTTGCCGACGCCCGGGAGTTCGGACACGTCGGGCAGGTCGACGTCCGGGAGACCGACGTCCGGGAGGGCGATGGAGACCGGCGGCTTCTGCTGCGCGGTGGCCAGGCCGCCCGCGCCGACGGCGGCGATCACACCGACGCCGAGGACGGTGGAGGAGCGGGCGAAGTTGGAGCGCTTGGCGACGCGGTGCCGGCCGCCGGAACGGCTCTGGGCCCGCAGAGAGTCCTCAGTGGGGTTCCACTCCTCCGTCACCCCGTCCGTGGTGTCGTATCCACCGGGACCGTCGTAGGACGCGAAGGGGCTGTGCGGAGTGGGGGGGTTGGAGGCCACGGAGGCGCTCTCCTTTCCTTCCTTCTCGCCTACCGGGTTAGCTGACGGGTTCGGAGCAGGAAGGTCTCCTACGGGTGTGTCGCACGGGTGCGACAGGACCCGATTCACCCCAATTGGTGGTTCCCCGGTTCCCTGACGGGATTCGGCGCATGCGCACGGTGCCGCCTCTTGCGACGGCTGGGACGACCGCGCTGCGTTATCGAACGTTAATAGACGCGGGCGACGGATTCCAAGCCGTCCCCTGTGATCGTTCATGGGAATGGGGTGGATTGGCCCGAGTTGACCACCCTTCAGAAAGGTTTCGGCATGCATTAATTATGTGACAGCACTTCAGTTGTTACCGGAGCGAGATCCTTCGACTACGCCCTGTCATCACTTTTCGTCGCCTCTTCGCAAGCTTCTTCGCAAGCTTCTTCGCGAGCTTCTTCGCCGGCCTTTCCTCGGCCTTTCACGACCCCTCGGACGGCCCATTCGACGGCCCGTCCGACGCCCTGCCTGACGGGCCAATCGACGGGCCGATCGACGACCTGTCCGACGGTCCGTCCGCCGGCACCACCGGCATCGTCCGCCGCCGCTCCGGCTCCCCCGCCCCGGGCCGGCCGACCGCGAGCAGCGCCATGTCGTCCGTCGTCGCGCCGCCCGTGTGCCGGCGGACGTCCGCCACCAGCGCGTCCAGAAGCTCCTCCGGCCCCGGGAAGATCCGTCCCGTCAGCCGCTCCGCCGGGTCGTAGAAGACCCCGTGCGCGTCCCGCGCCTCCGAGAGCCCGTCCGTGTAGAACAGCAGGGTCGCGCCCGGCGGATACGGCGTCTCGTCGGCCCGGTCCGGCCACTCGGCCACGTCCCCCAGCCCGAGCGGCAACGCCGGCTCGCTCGGCCGGAGCGGCAGCAGCCCCCCGTCCGCGTACAGCAGCAGCGGCTCGGGGTGCCCGCGGTTGATCACCCGGACCAGCCCGGCGCATCCGCCGGGCCCCCACGTTCCGCGGGGCTTCTCCCCCGCGCCGGGGAACTCGGCGAGGACGGCCGTGGTGAACCCCTCGAACGCGTCGAGGTCGTCCCGCCGTTCGCCCTCCCGGGCCAGCGCCCGTTCGAGCCGCGCCGCCACCCCCGCGAGCGTCGCCTCCTGCTCGGCCGCCTCCCGGAACGCCCCGATGACGACGGCCACCGCCTCCACCGCGTCCATGCCCTTGCCGCGCACGTCGCCGACCACCAGCCGTACGCCGTGCGGGGTGTCCTGGACGGCGAACAGGTCGCCGCCGATGAACGCGCCCGCCTGCGCCGCCTCGTACCGCGCGGCGATCCGCAGCCCGCAGATACGTTCCGCCGGCTCGGGCAGCACCGCGCGCTGGGCCGCCTCCGCGATCACCCGGGCCGAGGCCAGCCGCTCGCCGCTGCGCTGCACCACCCGGCTGATCAGCACCGCGAGCGCGGAGACCGTGACGACGGTCAGCGTCTCGGTGATCGAGAGGACGATGTTCGTCTGCTTGTGGAAGAAGAGCAGCCCGGTGCTGGCCAGGACGGCGGCGATCCCGGTCAGCAGGGTCGTCAGGGTGGAGAAGAACGGGGCGGCGACCAGCGGCGCCACCGGGAGCAGGGGCGCCGCCGTGTACATGGGCGGAGTCAGCAGGTCATATGCCACCCCGCCCGCGATCACCAGTGGGGGAAGGGCTCTCAGGAAGCGCCGGGCGCCGCGGTACGGGCCGAGGGCGGCGCCGTCGTCCGCGCGGCCCCATCCTCGCCCCCGGCCACGGCCGGAGGCCTGAGCGCGGCCGTGGCCCGGGCTCCGCCCGCGCCGCACCGCCGCTCGCGCCACCTGTGCTCCTCGTGACCTGTGCTTCTCGTGCTTCGCGGCCCCCGGGTCTCCCCAGGGGCCGCGAGCTTCCCAAGCTCCCTCCCAGAGTGCGGTCAGGCGGTGGCGCCCGGCGACCGCGCGTCCGCCGTCCGGCGTACGGCGAGCCGGCCGCCCCGGGCGAGCGCCGCCATCGCCGCCGCGCACCCGAGGCCGACCGCGCACAGCACCAGCCAGGGCGTGGCCGACCAGCCGGTCACGTCGAGGAGGGCGCCGGTCCCCAGGTTCCCGAGGGTGATGCCGATCCCGCAGACGGTGTTGTAGAGCCCGTAGTGGGTGGCCACCCAGCGCCCCTCGGACAGCGCGACGACGGTGTCCATCTCGTACGGGTAGAGCACCGCGTTCGCCACCGCCAGCACCGCCGCGCACAGCAGCAGCCCCGCCAGCGCACGACCGGTCGCCGCCGGCACCAGGAACGCCGCGCCCATCAGGGCGAGCCCGAGCACCAGGCACCGCTCGCGCGAGAGCCGCGCCTTGCACCAGGCGGTGATCCTCAGTTGCCCGGCCAGCGCCACCAGGGCCGACACCACGAACAGCGCGGTCGTCGCCGCCGTGCCGTCCACCGCGAGCGGCAGCGCCAGGTAGACCTGGAAGGACAGGACGTACGAGCCGGTCATGGCCAGCGAGAACAGCCAGAAGACGCGGTTCGTGAGCACCGTCCGGAACTGTCCCCGCGCCACGCCGTCCGCGGGGTCCGGCTCCCGCGCCGCCTCGGCCCTGTGCCGTACGGGCAGATGCCGCAGCTGGACGGCCGTCAGTCCGGCGAACAGCACCGCCGCCACCACGCACGTCAGCCGGAACGACACCCCGGTGAGCGCCACCCCGACCAGCGGCCCGAGCAGGATGCCCGCCTGGTAGTACGTGTTGAACAGCGCGAACGCCTCCACGCGCCGTTCCCCCGCCTCGGCCGCGAGGTACGCCCGCACCGCCGGGTTGAACAGCGCGCCCGCGAGGCCCGTCGCGAGCGAGGCGGCGAT
Organism: Streptomyces laurentii; assembly: GCA_002355495.1. GTDB lineage: Bacteria > Actinomycetota > Actinomycetes > Streptomycetales > Streptomycetaceae > Streptomyces > Streptomyces laurentii. Next base: position 4,126,878 of record AP017424.1, on the reverse strand, counting down.
CAGCATCGGCAGCGACTGCGCGAAGGCGAGCGCCCCGAAGCCGACCGTCCGCAGCGCGCAGCCGGCGACGATCAGCGGCTTGAAGCCGAGCCGGTCGGCGAGCGCGCCGCCGACCAGGAACATGCCCTGCTGGGAGAGGTTGCGCGCGCCGAGCACCAGCCCGACCGACCAGGCCGCCATGCCGAGGCCGTCGGCGAGATGGGCGGCCAGGTAGGGCATGAGCATGTAGAAGCCGAGATTGATGGTGAGCTGGTTGAGGAAGAGCAGCCGCACGGCCGGGTCGAAGCTGCGGCTCTGCTTCCAGATCCCTCCCTGGCCCCGGGAGGACTCCGTCGCGGTGGTCATCACACCCGCTCCGCCTTCGCCTGCTCGGTGCCGTCGACGCCGTTCGTGGTGTCGACGGCGTTCGCGGTGTCGACGCCGGCGCCGTTCACCTCGCTCGTGCCCCGGGTCCGGTCCAGAACCTTGCGGGTCCAGCCGTCGACCCGCTCGTTCTCGGCATATGCCGCGGGTTCGTCCCGGACCGGCCCGTCGAGCAGTCCATGCATGGAGCAGTACTCGTCGTTGAAGACGGTGTCGAAGTAGCGCTGCGGACCGTCCGGGAACACGGCGGCGATCCGGGTGCCGCGCGGCCGGGTGCGGGCCAGCCAGCCCGCGACCAGCGCGACCGCGCCCACACTCCAGCCGCCCGTCGCGAACTGCCGGGCCGCGAGCCGCCGCGCGGACCGTACCGCCTCGGCCGGCGCCACCCAGTGGACCTCGTCGAAGGCGGGGTGGTCGACGTTGGCCGGGTGGATGGAGGAACCCAGGCCGCGCATCAGACGCTCGCCGGCCGGCAGCCCGAAGATGGTGGAGTTGAGGGAGTCGACGCCGACGAGTTCGAGGGCCGGGCTGGAGCCGGCGCGCAGCGCGCGGGCGATCCCCGCCGAGTGGCCGCCGGTGCCGACCGCGCAGACCAGCACGTCGATCCGGTCGAGCTGGCCGGACAGTTCACCGGCGAGGCCGCTGTACGCCCGCTGGTTGTCGGGGTTCCCGTACTGGTTGGGCCACCAGGCGCCGGGCAGGGCGAGCAGCAGCTCGGCGACCTTGTCCATGCGGGCCTGCTGCCAGCCGCCGGAGGGGCTGGGCTCGGGCACGACGTGGACCTGGGCGCCGTGGGCGGTGAGCATCCGCTCCACGATCGGTTCGAGGCCCGGGTCGGTGACGACGTGGACGGGGTGGCCGTGCAGGATGCCGGCGAGCGCGAGGCCGAGGCCGAGGGTGCCGGAGGTCGACTCGACGATCGGGGCGCCGGGCCGCAGCTCTCCGCGGCGACGGGCCTGTTCGACCATGTAGAGGGCGGCGCGGTCCTTGATGCCGCCGAAGTTGAAGCCTTCGAGCTTGGCCCAGTAGCCGTCGTCCATCCACAGCACGGGGGTGTTGCCGACGGTCTGCTCGGTGACGGAGGTGAGAGTGGCGGGGTGCGTCATGGGGGTCTGCGTCCCTTGGATGTGGGCACGCGCGGACAGCGAAGCCGGTGACGGCGCGTGCGGCGGGAGTGCGCGGGCGCGGGCATCCGGGGACCGCGGACCCGACGCGGATCCAGGTACGGATCCCGGGTGCGGGTACGGAAGCGGAGGCGGATGCGGGTGCGCGCCGGCGCGCGGAAGGACCGTGGGCGTACGCGGGCGCGTACGCGAGCCCGGTCAGTTCCGGTTCACACCGAGGGCGATGAGCAGTCTGCGGGGCTCGGGGCCGGGACCGGCCCGGCCGTGGACGCAGCGCGTGTCCGGGGCGGCGGGGAAGACCTCGTCGTGCGGGACGAGACCGGCGCCCCCGGAGGCCGGCGCCGAGAACTGCGAGCCGCCGGCCTGCGCGGGCAGATGGGCGTCGAACGACCAGTTCTCCCCCGGCAGATCACAGCCGTGCGAGGAGTCGGGCGCGGAGACGCTGGTGCCGGTGGGGCCGGAGAGGGCCAGCGCGTGCCCGTGGGCACCGTGGCAGACCCCGGCGACGAGCGAGAGCAGCGCGAACAGCAGCAGCACGGCGGGCGCTCGTCGCCTCGCCCGTGTCGCCTCGTGCACGCCGGTCACACCGGCCGAACCGTGGTCACTCATGGTGCGCGCGACGTTACGGGGCGCACGCGCGCGACGCAAAGGGACGGATTCGGTTTTGGCCACGCTCGATCCGGGGGCGCGCGGGGGGCGTGCGGCGGGCGTGCGGCGAAAAATCACACGCCGGGACACGTGCCCGGGCGGGCCTCCAGGCCGATCTCCGGGCCGGTGTCCGCATACGACGAAGGCCCGGATCGTCTGCACGATCCGGGCCTTCGGCTACTGAGTAGCGGGGACAGGATTTGAACCTGCGACCTCTGGGTTATGAGCCCAGCGAGCTACCGAGCTGCTCCACCCCGCGTCGGTGAACCCAACCTTACGGCATGGTCGGCCCAGATACGAAATCCTTGGCCGGCGGGCGCCGCACGGCCGTGTCACAACCGCGGGATCCGATCCGTCGACAGGGTGTCGACACGGCGTCGCGACCCGACGCGAGGGGGAGAAGAACCGATGGACCACGGCCACGACAAGGACCGAAACGTCGCGTACCAGCACGGGCCCGAGCTGCTGGCCGAGCGCTTCGAGGCCGACCGCGGGCAGCTGCGCGCCGTCGCGTACCGGATGCTCGGCTCGCTCGGCGAGGCGGAGGACGCCGTCCAGGAGGCGTGGATCAAGCTGAACCGTTCCGACACCGCCGGCATCCGCAACCTGAGCGCCTGGCTGACCACCGTCGTCGGCCGGATCTGTCTCGACATGCTCCGCTCCCGCACGTCCCGCCGCGAGGACCCGCTCTTCTCCGACACGTACATCCCCGACCCGGTCGTACGGGAGGACGGCGCCGCCCCCGACCCCGAGCGGGAGGCGCTGCTCGCCGACGAGGTCGGGCTCGCGCTGCTGATCGTCCTGGAGACGCTGGTCCCGGCGGAGCGGCTGGCGTTCGTGCTGCACGACATGTTCGCGGTCTCCTTCGACGAGATCGCCCCGATCGTCGACCGGTCCCCGGCCGCCGCCCGTCAGCTCGCCAGCCGGGCCCGCCGCCGGGTCCAGGACGCCGCTCCGGCGCCCGCGCCGGATCCGGCCCGGCAGCGGGAGGTCGTCTCGGCGTTCCTGGCCGCCTCGCAGGCCGGCGACTTCGAGGGGCTGCTCGCGGTCCTCGACCCGGACGTCCTGCTGCGCGTCGACGGCGGCGTGCTGCTGCCGGCCGAGGCGTCCACGCTGGTGCGCGGCGCCGAACGGGTCACGGCGCAGGCCCTCACCTTCGCCAAGTTCCGCCACACCGTCCGCCGGGTCACGGTCAACGGCGCGGCCGGACTGGTCTCGCTCGCGGACGGTGCGCCGGCCGGCCTGATGGTGTTCACCATCGTGGGCACCCGGGTCGTCGGGATCGACATCATCGCGGACCGGGAGCGGCTCGCCGCGCTCGGCGTGCGCTGACTCAGGCCCCATCGCACCCCCGCGTGCGGGAAGTTGGTCCGACATCGCGCGGGAGAAGACGGCGGGGAGAACCATTCCCGCAAGGGTCAGGGAGTGTCGTCCACTCGCCCGCCGGGAGGGTGCGGGGCGGCACGGAGTCGTCCCCGCGCCCTCCCGAAGCACACGCGAAAGGCCCCCTCCGGAGAGGGGGCCTTTCTGATTCCGCAGGTCAAACGGATGAGCCTACGGTGTGTCACGGTAGGCCGTGTGGGACTCGAACCCACAACCAATGGATTAAAAGTCCACTGCTCTGCCAATTGAGCTAACGGCCCGTGGACCGGCGCACCCATGCAGCATAGCCCGTGGCCCTCCCGAAACCGATCGGGTATCGGCCCCGGCGCACCGGCGGCGCGCCAGAGCCGAACCGGGCCGGTCACGCGCCCGCGGCCCGCGCCGCCGGCGACGGACTCCACCGCGCCGGCGGCCCGTTCAGGGCGCGTACGGTCACACGCCGCCCAGCCGCAGCTCGCCGCGCTGCTCCAGGTCGGCTCCCGAGCCGTCCGCCGCCTTGGCCGTCAGCGTCCAGGCGTAGGAGCCGTCGGCGGCGAGCCGTCCCGCGTCGTCCTTGCCGTCCCACGCGGCGGCGAGCATGCCGCGTGCCTCGCCCCCGGTGAGGGTGCGGACCGTCGCCCCGGTCGCGTTGTCGGTGAGGGTCAGCGTCCAGGAGCCGGCGGGCTTGGACAGCCACCAGCGCGGCTTCCAGGAGATCGCGCCGTCGGCGGCGGTCGCCGCGGCGGGCACGTCGGCGTCGATGCGGGCGAGCGGGGAGGCGGGTACACCGAGGTCGGCGACGGTCAGGTCACCGGCGCGGTTCGACTCGTACGCCAGCCGCCCGGTGGCCGTGTCGACCGCCCACGCCCCTTCCTGGAAGTCGAAGTCGTTCGGGCGGTACGTGCCCTTCTCGACCGGCTGGGCGCCTCGGACGTCAGTCACGACGAGGTCGCCGTCGCCGGCCTTGACCACGTAGCCGTCGCCGAGGACGGCGTACGCGTCGCCGTACGACCGGTTGACGTTGGTGTCGAGGTCGTAGATCCCGGCCTTCCAGCCGCTGCCCCAGCACTCCCAGCCGAGCCAGTGCGCGGTCACCCGGATGTTCTCGGGGGTGCCGCAGCCCGACGCGACCGTGATCGTGCGCTTCGCCGCGCCCGTGCGGGCGTCGTAGCCGGTGACGGTGCCGCCGGTGCCGGCGGCCCAGACGGTGTCGCCGTACAGTTCGACGTCCTCGCGCTCGTAACCGGTCGCGAACGTGGCGAGTTGCTTGCCGGTGTCCAGGTCGAGGGTGACCGTCCGGGTCCTCCCGGTGCTCTTGAGGTCGCCCGCGCCGATCGCGTACCGGCCGGACACGCCGAAGACCCGGAAATAGGTGAACTCGTCACTGATCGGACGGCCTTCCGTGGCATCCGGCTCCACCACGATCGCGGGGCTCGGGTCGAGGCCCTGCGGCTGATTGATCACCATCCGGCCGTCTCCGGTGGTGAACGGGGCTTTGCAGGGGCTGCTGTCCGTGCAGTGGTCGAGCGCGAGGCCGAGGTCGCCCCGCGTCCGCGTCGCGCCGGCGGCCAGTGGCCCGCTCACCGACACGGCCCGGGAGAGCACGGTGTTCGTCTCGTCGGGCATGCGGTCGATCGAGGCGATCCGCCCGTGGTCGAAGGTGAGCGCACGGGGCTTGGAGCTGAGCGGGGTGACGTCCGTGAGGGCGGTCAGCGCCGTGCCGTCCGCCGTCGCGGAGATCCGGGTCACGGCGAGCTTGTCCGCCGCCGTCCCGCCGACCACGAGCAGTCCGCCGTCCGAGGTGGGCAGCGCGCTCTCCCGGCCGTACGCGAGGAGTTCCGTCTCCTCGCCGCCGGCCCGGGGGACGGAGACGAGGCGGTACGGCGCGGAGCCACCCTGTCCGGACGCGCGGGCGACGATCAGCCGCTCGCCCACCGCGCCGAGCAGCAGGTCGCCCTCGTGGTGGGCCAGTTCGGTGCTCGCGGTCTCGGCGAGCGGGCCGGACGCGTCGGCCGAGCCCTTCGCGTAGAACCGGACCACGCCGTCCTTCGTCCACTCGGCGACCTCGGTCGCGGTGTGGACGGTCCCGGCGCTCGGCGCGGTGCGCTCCGGGGCGACCGGCCGGACCTTCGCGGTCGCGAGGTCGATCCAGACCGGCCGGGTCACGTCGCCCGCCGTGTAGCCGGCCAGGATCCCCCCGTCGTCACCGGTGACTGCCTTCGCGGCGGGCTCGGCGTCCGCCGGCCAGCCGGTCACCACCGTGTCCGGCACGGGTGCCGAGGAGCCCGGGCTGGACCGGAACAGATGCCACGCGCGCGGGGCGCCCTCGTCGCTCTGGGTGGTGGTGACGACCGTGGTGCCGAAGGTGCCGACGTACCGGTGCCCGCTCGGCAGCGGCACGGTCCAGGTGACGTCCTCGGCCACGTTCACCAGCCGCACCCAGCCGCCGCCGGGAGCGTTGGGGTTGAAGGAGGCGATGTAGTCGGAACCCGCGCCGTAGGTGCCGTCGGCCTCGGGCCCCTCCGCACCGAGGTTCAGCGGCCGCTCGGGCCCGGAGTACGGGGTCCAGAAATGGCCGAGGCCCTGCTCGTACCGCAGGAATCCGCTCGCGCCGACGGCGACCGGGACCACGTGGCGCGGCTGGTCCGCGACGGCCGCCGGGAACACGACGCCGGTGTCCTCGGCGGCGGCCGCGAGCGGTGCGAACGAGCCGAGACCGGCGATCAGAGTCGCCGCGGCCACGGCCGCTACGGAATGACGGATGACAGTGCTGCGAGGCATTCGGGTCCCTCCCCTGGGAAGCCGACAGGCATGCGGGGAGCAGGGACGCGGCTCTCACGCCACGCCCCGGACCTGGCCTGATCGGCCTCCGTCCCCCCGGCAAGCGGAAGGTAGCAGCGGGCCCGGACTCCCCCCACCGATTTTCGGATCCTCCCGTCGGCAGGTGTGCGACCGGACACGAAGAGGGCCCGCACCCGCACCGAAGTGCGGATACGGGCCCTCTCGCGGCCTTGCGGCCCTACGGCCTCACGGCATGTCAGCCGTTGCGCTTCCAGCGCGGCTTGTCGTCCCGGCGGAAGCCGCCGCGGTCGTCGCGGCGGTCGCGGTTGAAGGACGGACGGTCGTCACGACGGTCGCGGTTGAACGAGGGACGCTCGTCGCGGCGGTCGCGGTTGAACGGGCGGTCGCTGCCACGGTGGCCGCCGGACGGGCGGTCGTTGTCGCGACGGAAGCCACCACGGTCGCCGCCACGGTCGCCGCCACGGTCGCCACCGCGGTCGTCACGACGGTCGTCACGGCGCTCGAAGCCACCGCGGTCGTCACGACGGTCACGGTTGAACGAGGGACGCTCGTCACGACGGTCGCGGTTGAACGACGGACGGTCGTTGTCGCGGCGGTCGCGGTTGAAGGACGGACGGTCGTTGTCGCGACGGAAGCCACCACGGTCACCACCGCGGTCGTTGTCACGACGGAAGCCACCACGGTCACCACCACGGTCGTCACGGCGCTCGAAGCCACCGCGGTCGCCACCACGGTCACGGTTGAACGACGGACGGTCGTTGTCCCGGCGGAAGCCACCACGGTCACCACCGCGGTCGTTGTCCCGGCGGAAGCCACCACGGTCACCACCGCGGTCGTTGTCGCGACGGAAGCCGCCACGGTCACCACCGCGGTCGTCACGGCGGTCGAAGTCGCGGCGCTCCTCGCGGTCGCGCTGCTGCGGCACCTCGGCCGCGGCAACCGCGGCGGCGACCTCGGCCTCGGCGGCCTCGGTCATCTCGGCGACCGCCGCCTCCGGGTCCTCGCCGCGCTCGCGGGCGGCGCGGGCGACCAGACGGTCGGCCTCGTCGCGCAGCTCGACGGCGCGCCGCTGCAGGCGCTCCAGCTGCTTGGTGAGGTCGGCCACCTCGCGCTCCGCCTGCTTGGCGGAGTTGTTCGCGGAGTCGGCCTGGACCTCGGTCAGCGACCGGGCGCCGGTGATCTCGGCGACCTCGGGGTCGAACGCGCCCGCACCACCGACGATGTGGCGCGAGGCGTCCACGCCCGCGTCCTCCATCAGACGGAAGATCTGGCGGCGCTGGTGCGGCAGCGCCAGCGAGACGACGGTGCCGGAGCGGCCGGCGCGGGCGGTACGGCCCGAGCGGTGCAGGTAGTCCTTGTGGTCACCGGCCGGGTCCACGTTCAGGACCAGGTCGATGCCGTCGACGTGGATACCGCGCGCGGCGACGTCGGTGGCGACGAGGACGTTGACGTAACCGTCCTTGAAGTCGGCCAGGGTGCGGGTACGGGCGCCCTGGGTCATGCCGCCGTGCAGCGCGTCGGCCTTCACGCCGGAGTCGCGCAGCTGCTCGGCGACGCGGTCGGCGCCCAGCTGGGTGCGGACGAAGATGATGGTGCGGCCCTTGCGGGCGGCGATGGCGGCGGTGACCGGGGCCTTGTCCTTCGGCTTCACGACCAGGACGTGGTGGGTCATCGTCGTGACGGCGCCGGCGGACGGGTCGACCTCGTGGGTGACCGGGTTCACCAGGTAGCGCTTCACCAGGCTGTCGATCTCGTTCTCCAGCGTGGCGGAGAAGAGCAGGCGCTGACCGCCCGCGGGAACCTGGTCGAGCAGCTCGGTGACCTCGGGCAGGAAGCCCAGGTCGGCCATCTGGTCGGCCTCGTCGAGGACGGCGACCTGGACCTGCTCCAGGGAGCAGGCACCGCGGTTGATGATGTCGCGCAGGCGGCCCGGGGTGGCGACGAGGACGTCGACACCGCGCTCCAGGGCGTAGATCTGGTTGCCCATCGACGTACCGCCGCAGACGACCTTCATCTTGAGGCCGAGCACGTCGCCGTACGGCTGGAGGGCGTCCGCGACCTGCATCGCGAGCTCGCGGGTCGGGGTCAGGATGACGCCGCGGGGCTTCTTCCGCTCGGTGCTGCCGCCGGACAGGGTGGTGAGCAGCGGGAGGCCGAAGGAGAGGGTCTTGCCGGAGCCGGTGCGGCCACGGCCCAGGATGTCCTTGCCGGCCAGGGCGTCCGGGATGGTCGCGGCCTGGATCGGGAAGGGGGCGGTCACGCCGTTCTGGGCGAGCTTGCGCACGACGCCCTCGGGCAGGCCCAGGTCGCCGAAGGTGATCTGCGGGGTCTCGTCGGCCTCCGCGTCGGCGTCGATGTCGATGTCGGCCTCGATGTCGGCGGACTCGACGGCCTCGACGGCCTCGTCGACGGCGGTGATGTCGGCCTCGAGAGCCTCGACGGCGTCGACGATCTCGTCGCCCTCAGGCAGGACGGCGTGGTCAGAACTGAAAATGGACATGCGAAATGCGAAACCTTCCGGAGTCTCGGCACGCGCCCGTCAACTCCGTGTTTCGCCTAGGACCGCCTCAATGCGGTCAGCCACGGCAAGGGAGAGTACGCGCCAGTCACGGCGCTCTTCGGTCGTGGCGCCGGGCAAATGGGATCAAACGATCTACCACCATACGCACTCTCCCCCACCCAAGGCAAACCGAGCTCCGTCACACCGGTCCGACCCGCACGCCCGTCCTCGGTCCGAAACGCGGTCCGACCTGGGCGGACTCCGCCGGTTCCACCGCGACGGCGACTCCTTCGGCGGCCCTCATCGCTCCCATGTGGGTGTCGGTCCCGGGGGTCTCCGCCGGCGGTTCGCTCGCCGTCGGCTCGGGTGTCGGGTCCTGGGTGGGGGCCGGGGTCTGCGGGCTGGAGGTCGGCTGCGGCGAGGGCTGTGCCGGCGCCGTGGTCGCGCCGCCGCCCGGCACTCCCGGATTGGCGGGCTCCGGTCCGGCGGGGCCCGCCGACGGCTGCTGCGGCCGGGGCGCCCCGCTCGGCCCGGCCTGACCCGCGCCGCCGCTCGGCTTGGCCGACGCGGACGCCGACTCGCTCGGTACGGGCTGCTCGCGGCCCTCGCCGTCCGGTCCCGGCCCGCCGCCGCGCCCGGCCCGGTCGTAGCCGCCCCCGCCATGGGCCCCGGTCTGCCCGACGCCGCCCCGCGTACCGGCCGCCCCGCCCTGCTTCCCCGCGGAGGGGCTGGGCGACGCCGACCCCGCGCTCTCGTCGCCGACACTCATACAGCCGCTCAGGCCCGCACAGGCGGCGACCGCCAGCGCGGCGGCGACCCATCGCACAGGGGTGGGCAAATGGCGCACGACGGCACCTCCAGGTCACTCGGACACACGGACACTCGCTCACCCGCGGCATGCGGCATACGCGGACGGCATACGACACATCGGGCGCGAAAGGGACGCGGCTCTGACGCGTCGCCCTGCCCAACTCCCCTGACGCCCCGAGGACACGGATGGGAAGGACACCGGACGGTCCCCCGTACGGCGTACCGCCCGGCGCGCCGTACGCGAAACGCCCCGCGCACCCCGTACGGGCACCCCGTACGTGATCTCCGCCGCACCCCGTACGGCACTCACACCACCCCCTACGGGCATCCCGCGAAGGAGCCCCGTCCCGGACAATGGCCGTGTGCTGGAGATGACACGCGAGACCTTCGAAGAGCTGGTGTCCGACGCGCTGGACACGATCCCGCCGGAGCTGACCCGGGTCATGGACAACGTGGCCGTCTTCGTCGAGGACGAAGCGCCCGCCGACGACCCCGAACTCCTGGGCCTGTACGAGGGAACGCCGCTCACCGAGCGGGGCGAGTGGTACGCCGGGGTGCTGCCGGACCGGATCACGATCTACATGGGGCCGACCCTGCGGTACTGCGAGTCCCCCGAGGAGGTGGTCCACGAGGTGGCCGTGACCGTCGTCCACGAGGTCGCCCACCACTTCGGCATCGACGACGAGCGCCTGCACGAACTCGGCTGGGGCTGACCGGATACGCGGCCGATCGGGTCCGGTACGGGGTCCGGTACGGGGTCCGGTACGGGGTCCGGTACGGGGTCCGGGGCGGGCCCCGGGCCGGCCGCGTTCCGCTTCCGGACCGGCCCCGGACCACCCACGGAGAGGCCCCGCGAGCGCCCCGTACCCCGCCCCGGGAAACCGTTTTGGCGATACCGCCTGCCATCCCATATGCTTCTCACGTCCCCGACGCGCTGCGAAGAGCCGAGGCGGGCCTCTTAGCCCTCATCGTCTAGTGGCCCAGGACGCCGCCCTTTCAAGGCGGTAGCACGGGTTCGAATCCCGTTGGGGGCACGCACAATCCTGTGCGAGACTTGTTCTCGCACAAAAGATGGTCCTGTGGAGCAGTTGGTTAGCTCGCCACCCTGTCAAGGTGGAGGTCGCGGGTTCAAGTCCCGTCAGGATCGCTGAGATCGGAAACGATCTCGTGGCTGGGTAGCTCAGTTGGTACGAGCGATCGCCTGAAAAGCGATAGGTCGCCGGTTCGACCCCGGCCCCAGCCACAACCGGAAGGCCCCGTCCACGCGGACGGGGCCTTCCTCGTGTTCAGCCCTTCCCGGCCGCCGCCTCCTCGTGGCCCTCCGGCTCGGCGTCGGCACCGGCGGTGCCATCACCGGATTCGGCGGCTCCGCGCCGCGACCGCCGGCCGCGCCACGCGAGCGCGCCCGCCACCACCGCGACGACGGCGGCCAGCAGCACCCAGTCCGGGACCGTCCGGCCCAGGTCGCCGACCCGCTGCTCCACGGCAAACGAGTCGTCGACCGACAGCAGCCCCGGCAGGGCGGTCGTCCCGTCGAAGACCAGGAACAGCGTGCCGAGGGCGATGAAGAACAGGCCCGAGAGCAGCGAGGTCGTGTGCAGCTCGAAGCGGCCGACCCGGATCGCGCGGCCCCGCAGCCAGCGCCGCCGCCCCAGGTCGTACCGCTCCCAGAGCAGCGCCAGCAGGAACATCGGCACGGCCATGCCGAGCGCGTACACCGCGAGCAGCAGCCCGCCGTAGACCGGATTGCCGCCGACCGCCGCCACCGTCAGGACGCTGCCGAGGATGGGGCCGGCGCAGAAGCCGGCCAGGCCGTACACAAGGCCGAGGGCGTAGACGGAGAAGACCGTCGTGGGCCGGATCCGGCCGCTCGCCTCCGCGAGCCGGCGCGAGGCGAAGCCCAGACCGAGGATCTGGAGCACCCCGAGGCCCACGATCAGCCAGCCGCCGACGGCCACCAGAAGGTCCCGGTGGCCGTAGAAGAGCCGCCCGGCGAAGGAGCCGGCGGCGCCGAGCGGGACGAGGGTGGTGGCCAGGCCGGCGTAGAAGACGCCGGTCCGGGCCACCAGCTTCGCGCGCGAGTCGATCGAGTACGCGAAGAACGCCGGCAGCAGCAGGGCGCTGCACGGGCTGAGCAGGGCGAGCAGCCCGCCCAGGAACGCGGCGAAGTAGCCGATCCCCGACGTCACCGCTTGCTCCCCGCGTCGCCCTTCGTGCCACCCTTGGCGGCCGCCGACTTCGCGGCCGCGTCGATCGCCTGCGTGAACGCCTCCATCGGCTGCGCGCCCGCGATCGGACGGCCGTTGACGAGGAAGGACGGGGTGGAGGTGGCTCCGATGGAGTAGGCCTGCTCCTGGTCCTTGCCGACCGCGTCCCGGGCCGCCGAGCTGTCCGCGTCCCGCGTGAAGCGGTCCAGGTCCGGCACGCCCGCCTCCTTGGCGAGGGCGGTCAGCCGGGTCTTGCCGAAGCCCTTCTCCTTGGCGCCCTGCGCGTACGCGGCCTTGTGGAACTCCCAGAACCGGCCCTGCTGCCCGGCCGCCCAGGAGGCGCGGGCCGCGGCGGCGGACTCGTCGCCGAAGATCGGGAAGTTGCGCCACTCGATGCGCAGGGTGCCTTCGTCGACGTACTTCTTCACCAGCGCGGGCTCGGTGTCCCGGGCGAACTTGCCGCAGAAACCGCACTTGAAGTCCGCGTACTCGATGAGGACGACGGGCGCGTCGGCTCGGCCGAGAGCGAGCTTGTCGTTCTTGTCCCGACGGGCATATGCCTCAAGTTCGGGGTAGACCCCGGCGGACGGGTCGGCGGACACCTCGGCCGGCGCGGACGACGACGCCTCGTCGGACGTGCCCGCGGCGGGGGCGGTGGGCTTGGTGCCGGCGTACGAGGCGAGGCCGAGCAGGACCGCGGCGAGCGTGACGCCGCTGATGATCACGACCGGCTTGGACACCGACGACTTCGCCGGCTTCGAGGGCTTGGGCTGATCGGGCGTGGGGGTGGGCTTCGGCGTGGACGAGGACATGCGAAAGCACTCCTGAGGAGAGAGAGGAGGAAGAGAAGACAAGCGGCGTGACGTTCCCGGCTCTCTAGACCCTCAGGATCGACAGCTCCAGCGGGGACGGCGGGACCAGCTCCGGCGGATCCGGGCCCGGCGCCGGTTCCAGGCCGTCCAGGCCCTCGCCCCACCCTCCGCACGCGGCCCGGTCGGCGGCGGACGGCACGGACAGCAGCTCGCCGGGAGCGGGGGTACGCGGCGGTACGCCGGGAGTCATCGCCCCCTTGCCGCCCCCGTGACCCCGGCCGCAACCCGGCGCGCGGCCGGGGGCGTCCGGCACGTCCACCGTCTCGGCGTACCGGCCCGACAGGCCCGTCCGGACCGACAGGCCCGTCCGGTCCGCCCTGTGCGTCAGGTCCGCCCGCTCCGCGGCCCCGGCCGCGGAGTCCGCCGCGGAGCCCGTCGCGAAGCCGCCCACGGAGACGGCCGCGGCCGCCGTCTGGCGCGCGTGCGCCACCGCGCCCGCCCCGCACATCAGCAGCGCCAGCACCAGCCCGACCAGCGCGGCGAACGCCGCCGGCGGGCGGTGGGTGCGGGGCATGCGGATTCCTTTCGAAGCGGCGTGCCCGAAATATTACGCAGCGCACGTGCCCCGTCTCCGTAAATCGGTTCGCCGCTTCTTCGTGGCAGGTGCGATCCTGGGTGCCGTATGTCTACTTCCTTCGCCGCCCTCCAGTCCGTCCTGGCCGAGGTCTCGCTGCGGGACTCCCACCGGCTCGGCCGCCGTCTCGAAGGCGCCCGCCGCATCCGCAAGCCCGAGGCCCGCGCGGCCGTCCTGGACGAGATCGCCGCCGAGGCGGGGAAGGCCAGGGACCGTATGGAGGCGCGGGCCGCGCGCGCGCCCGCCGTCTCGTATCCGCAGCAGCTCCCGGTCTCCCAGAAGAAGGACGAGATCCTGGAGGCGATACGCGACCACCAGGTCGTCATCGTCGCCGGTGAGACCGGTTCCGGTAAGACCACGCAGATCCCGAAGATCTGCGTCGAGCTCGGCCGCGGCGTGCGCGGCATGATCGGGCACACCCAGCCCCGCCGGATCGCGGCCCGCACGGTCGCGGAGCGCGTGGCGGAGGAGCTGAAGACGCCGCTCGGCGAGACGGTCGGCTGGAAGGTGCGGTTCACCGACCAGGTGAACCCGGACGCGACCTTCATCAAGCTGATGACGGACGGCATCCTGCTCGCCGAGATCCAGACGGACCGCGAGCTGCGCGCGTACGACACGATCATCATCGACGAGGCCCACGAGCGGTCCCTCAACATCGACTTCCTGCTGGGCTATCTGGCCCAGCTGCTGCCGCGCCGGCCCGACCTCAAGGTCGTGATCACCTCCGCGACCATCGACCCGGAGCGGTTCTCCCGGCACTTCGGCGACGCGCCGATCGTCGAGGTCTCCGGCCGTACGTACCCGGTCGAGGTCCGCTACCGGCCGCTCCTGGAAGAGGACAGCGACGAGGCGGACCGGGACCAGATCACGGCGATCTGCGACGCGGTCGACGAGCTGCAGAAGGAGGGGCCGGGCGACATCCTGGTCTTCCTCTCCGGCGAACGCGAGATCCGCGACACGGCGGACGCGCTGACCAAGAAGAAGCCCCGCGGCGGAGCCGCTCATGGATGGGGTAACACCGAGATCCTGCCGCTCTACGCGCGCCTGTCGCACGCCGAGCAGCACCGGGTCTTCCAGGCCCACTCCGGCCGCCGGATCGTGCTCGCCACCAACGTGGCCGAGACCTCCCTCACCGTCCCCGGCATCAAGTACGTGATCGACCCGGGCACCGCCCGCATCTCGCGCTACTCGCACCGCACCAAGGTGCAGCGGCTGCCGATCGAGCCGGTCAGCCAGGCCAGCGCCAACCAGCGCAAGGGCCGCTGCGGCCGTACGTCGGACGGCATCTGCGTCCGCCTGTACGCGGAGGACGACTTCCTCACCCGCCCCGAGTTCACGGACGCGGAGATCCTCCGCACCAACCTGGCGTCCGTCATCCTCCAGATGACCGCGGCCGGGCTCGGCGACATCGAGAAGTTCCCGTTCATCGACCCGCCGGACCACCGCAACATCCGCGACGGTGTGCAGCTGCTCCAGGAGCTGGGGGCGCTGGATCCGACGCAGAAGGATCCGAAGAAAAGGCTCACCGAGCAGGGCCGCAAGCTGTCGCAGCTGCCGGTCGACCCGCGGCTCGCCCGGATGGTCCTGGAGGCCGACAAGAACGGCTGTGTCCGCGAGGTCATGGTGATCGCGGCGGCCCTGTCCATCCAGGACCCGCGCGAGCGGCCGTCCGAGAAGCAGGCGCAGGCCGACCAGCAGCACGCCCGGTTCAAGGACGAGACCAGCGACTTCCTCGCCTTCCTCAACCTCTGGCGCTACATCCGCGAGCAGCAGAAGGAGCGCGGTTCCAGCTCCTTCCGCCGGATGTGCAAGCAGGAGTACCTGAACTTCCTCCGCATCCGCGAGTGGCAGGACATCTACGCCCAGCTGCGCACGGTCGCGAAGCAGATGGGGATCCATCTCAACGAGGAGGACGCGCCGGAGCAGTCCGTGCACGTCTCCCTCCTCTCCGGCCTCCTCAGCCACATCGGCCTCAAGGAAGTGAAGGAGGGCGCCAAGAAGGACGCGGCGGCGAAGGACGGCGGCGGCTCGCGCCGGGAGAGTTCCCGCAACGAGTACGTGGGTGCCCGCAACGCCAAGTTCGCGATCTTCCCGGGCTCCGCGCTCTTCCGTAAGCCCCCGCGCATGCTGATGTCCGCCGAGCTGGTGGAGACCTCCCGCCTGTGGGCGCGGGTCAACGCCCGGATCGAGCCCGAGTGGGTCGAGCCGCTGGCACAGCACCTGGTGAAGAAGACGTACAGCGAGCCGCACTGGGAGAAGGACCAGGCGGCGGTCATGGCGTACGAGAAGGTGACGCTGTACGGCGTGCCGATCGTCGCCGACCGCAAGGTGAACTACGGGCGGGTCGACCCGGAGGCCTCGCGCGAGCTGTTCATCCGCAACGCGCTCGTCGAGGGCGACTGGCGCACCCACCACAAGTTCTTCGCCGACAACCGCAAGCTGCTCACCGAGGTCGAGGAGCTGGAGCACCGGGCCCGGCGCCGGGACATCCTGGTCGACGACGAGACGCTGTTCGACTTCTACGACAAGCGGGTGCCCGAACACGTCGTGTCGGGCGCGCACTTCGACTCGTGGTGGAAGCACAAGCACCACGAGGCGCCGGAGTTCCTCGACTTCGAGCGCGAGATGCTGATCAACGAGAAGGCGGGGGCGGTCACCAAGGACGACTACCCGGACTCGTGGCGGCAGGGGCAGCTGAAGTTCCGGGTGACGTACCAGTTCGAGCCGGGCGCGGACGCCGACGGCGTGACCGTGCACGTGCCGCTCCAGGTGCTCAACCAGGTGACGGACGAGGGCTTCGAGTGGCAGATCCCGGGTCTGCGCGAGGAGGTCGTGACGGAGCTGATCCGTTCCCTCCCCAAGCCGATCCGCCGCAACTACGTCCCGGCGCCGAACTTCGCCGCCCGCTTCCTGGACGCGGTCGTGCCGGTGCAGGAACCGCTGACGACGGCGCTGGCGCGCGAACTCCAGCGGATGGTCGGCGTCCCGGTGACCGCCGACGACTTCGACTGGGCGAAGGTCCCCGAGCACCTCAAGGTCACCTTCCGGATCGTCGACGAGCGGCGCCGCAAGCTCGCCGAGGACAAGGACCTGGAGACCCTGCGGCTTCAGCTGCGCCCCAAGGCCCGTCAGGCGCTCTCGCAGGCCGCGAAGGCGGCGACGGCGGGCCCGGACGGCTCCGGGCCGTCCCTGGAACGCACGGGGCTCACGGACTGGACGATCGGCACGCTGACGAAGGTCTTCGAGACCAAGCGGGCCGGCCAGCCGGTCAAGGCGTACCCGGCGCTGGTCGACGAGGGCGCGAGCGTGGCCGTACGGCTCTTCGACAGCCAGGAGGAGCAGGCCCTCGCGATGTGGCGGGGCACCCGGAAGCTGATCATGCTGAACATCCCGGTGAACCCGGCGAAGTTCGCCTCCGACCGGCTCTCCAACCAGCAGAAGCTCGCCCTGTCCGCGAATCCGCACGGCTCCGTCCAGGCCCTGTTCGACGACTGCGCGACCGCCGCCGCCGACAAGCTGATCGCGGACCACGGCGGCCCGGCGTGGGACGAGGAGTCGTTCCGGAAGCTGTACGACAAGGTCCGCGCCGATCTCGTCGAGCTCACCGTCCGGACGGTGAGTCAGGTCCAGCAGGTCCTCGCGGCCTGGCAGGCGTGCGAGCGGCGGCTGAAGTCCACGAGCAGCCCGGCGCTCCTGCCGAACCTCCAGGACGTGCGTCAGCAGCTCGCGTGGCTGATGCCGGCCGGCTTCGTCACCCGTACGGGACTGAAGCGGCTGCCGGACCTCATGCGCTATCTGGTGGCGGCGGACCGGCGGCTCCAGCAGATGCCGACGGGTGTCCAGCGGGACACCACCCGGATGGAGAAGACGCACGAGATGCTGGACGAGTACGCCTGGCTGCTCGAACAGCTCCCGAAGGGGCGGCCGGTGCCGTCCTCGGTCACGGACATCCGCTGGATGATCGAGGAGCTGCGGGTCAGCTATTTCGCGCACGCGCTGGGCACGGCGTACCCGGTCTCGGACAAGCGGATCGTGAAGGCGATCGACGCCGCCGTGCCGTAGGCCCTGGCCCTGGCCCGGGGCCTTCCCGGGCTTCCGCTTCGGCGGAAGCCGGTTCGACCGCACCCCTCGACCTGCTGTACAGTTTTCCTCGCAGCCACTCGTTCGAAGTTGCAAGGGTCCTGTGGAGCAGTTGGTTAGCTCGCCACCCTGTCAAGGTGGAGGTCGCGGGTTCAAGTCCCGTCAGGATCGCCGACAGAGAAGGCCCGCACCGATCGGTGCGGGCCTTCTCTTATGCCCGGAGCGCGGCTTCGGGAGCGCTTTCCGATGCCCGTCCCGGCATATGCCCTACGCGGGCTCCGACCGTACGGCGTTCCGGCCGCCGCCCACACGCCCTGACGGCCCCTCTGACGGCCTCTCCGCCCCGATCTCGTTCCCGGGCTCCCCCGCGCCGCGCCGACGCCCCTCGTCGGCTTTCCCGGCGCCGAGGGACGAAGGTCCCGACAAGGCATGACCAACGGCGCGTGGATGACCGCACGGACGGTGGAAGGCTGTTCGTAGGCGAGCGTTCGCCCGTGTGACGCGAGTCACTGAATCTCTTTCAGAAAGTTCCGTGCTTAACCTCGCCCTACATCACCCCCATTTAATATGTGCAATTGCACTCGCTCTACGCGGGTCCACCAGGGATGGGCTCGGGAACTGTGGGGAGCGCACAAAAAAGATCGCACTGGACCCGGCGGAGTCCAGCGCGATCGGTGACAAAGGCCTGTTGGGGCAGGCGTTCGCCGGCAGAGCTTTGGGGTGGGCGGCCGAGTTGGGGGGCTCGGGACCTGCCCGGTGCTGCAGGGCGTTGCGGGTATTGCAGGTCTTGCGGTGTTGCGGGTGCTGCGAATACTGCGAACTGCGGCGGTTGCCTCAGCCCTCGCTGCGCTGCTGCGGAATACCCGCAAGCAGGGCGCGGACCTCGGCCTCGCGGTACCGGCGGTGTCCACCCAGAGTGCGGATGGACGTGAGCTTGCCGGCCTTCGCCCAGCGGGTCACCGTCTTCGGGTCGACACGGAACATCGTGGCAACCTCGGCAGGGGTCAGCAGCGGCTCGGCATCAGGGGTGCGAGCGGTCATGAGCGGCCTCCTCGGGAGAACCGAACCTTCTCGGTTCTTTCCTCTAAATTCTGCACCTTGACCCGCGTTGCCCGAAATGGCAGAAGCGGGCCGAGTCGGTTATAGGACGAACGGCTTGTCCTCGGCACTACAACTACACCATCCGTCCAGCCGCGTCGGCCAAACCGATGGAATTGCCCTCGCAGGTGTTCATCAGCGGCGGAAGTCGATGGACCATGCCATAGCGGACAGTCACGCCGCTGTGACGATCAGTCACAGAGCGACCAGGAGCCCTCAGACCCCCCATAGAGTGCAATGCTGAGCGTTCCGCCCTTACTTGGACGGAAGGAACCCTCCCCGGACTCCTTGTCCTATTTTGGCACGCGGAAGGGCCTTGGGCGCAAGAGCGAGATAAGTGCGATCCGTCACGCTTGAGCCAAAGGCCCGGATCGGGACCTACGTCCCGGCCCGCCCTTCCCAACGTCCCCCCGGAAGCGACCTCATGGCACCGCCGACGTTTCGTCGATGAAGATCATTTACATCAGGTTGTCATGTCCTGTCGATGATTAATTGGCAAACTGCAGGTCTCGGACGGCCCGCCAGCGCTCCGCGAAACGCTCGTACGCGGCCATCGCGGCGTCGCCGTCGCCCGCCCGGAGCGCCTCGATGCCCTCCGCCACGTCCGCCGCCGAGTGGTCCGCCGCGAGCACCTCCGCGCCGACCGCGTGCACCAGTCCCCCGTAGTCGAGCTCCACCAGCGCCCTCGGATGGAACTCCTCCAGCCAGCGGCCGACCTCCACCAGACCCTCCGTCATCGGGCCCTCCTCGATGGACTCCCGCAGCGCCTTCAGAGCCCGTGCGAGCCGCCGCCGCGCCTGCGCCATCGGTGTCCGGTAGCGCAGCACCGGCGCCGCCTCCGAGCCCGGCCGCCCCGCCCCCGGCGCCGTACCGGCCTCGGCGCCGCCCCGGGGCACGTACTCCCGCTCCTCGTCCGCGAACAGCACGAACCAGCGCAGGGGCACCCGCCACGCCGCGTCGCGGATCCACGGCCGCGCGTCCGGGTTCCGGGTCCGCCAGCGCTCGTGATCGGCCGTCAGCTGCGCCCGCACCACCGGCGGCAGCATCGCGTCGAGCACCGGCGCCGGCAGCGTCCCGCCCTCCAGCTCCGTGAGCGCCAGCCAGCCGCGCAGCCGGGTCCGCCACGGACAGACCAGGACCGTGCCGTCCACCGTCGCCACGAACGCCTCCGCGCTCTCCTGTACGGGGACGGGGACCGGGGGCACCGGCACCAGGGCGGCCAGCGAACGGCGCAGCTCGTCCTGCGCGTCCGGCAGCTCCGGGCCCGGACGGCGGACGTAGCGCGCCCAGTGGCTCCGTTCCGGCTCCGGGAAGGCCGCGAGGGGTTCGTAGACCCGCAGATAGCCGGCGTACGGGACGAGGACCGACGTGGCCGCCGCCGAGGACGCCGGGGGCCCCGACGGGCCTGGTGCGCCCGCCGGGCCCGAGGCGTCCGATGAGCCCGACGAGCCCGACGCGTCCGGGGAATCGGGGGAATCCGAGGAGGGGACCGACATGTCGTGAATCCTTCCACGCGGGTACTCCGGGAGAGGGTGATCCTCAGCACTGCGCCCCTCCTACGGCCAGGTAGCACTTACCCTCGTGCCGACCTGGTCCCACCCCCACCCGCAGGGGGGACCTTCCGCCGCTTCGTACTTGGGAGTCACCACCGTGACCGATGTGACCGGCGCCCCGGACGTACTGCACACCCTGTTCCACTCGGAGCAGGGCGGCCACGAGCATGTCGTGCTGTGCCAGGACCGCCCCACGGGCCTCAAGGCCGTCATCGCCCTCCACAACACCGCTCTGGGCCCCGCCCTGGGCGGCACCCGCTTCTACCCGTACGCGACCGAGGCCGAGGCCATCGCCGACGCGCTGAACCTGTCGCGCGGCATGTCGTACAAGAACGCCATGGCCGGCCTCGACCACGGCGGCGGCAAGGCCGTGATCATCGGCGACCCCGAGAAGATCAAGACCGAGGAGCTGCTCCTCGCGTACGGCCGCTTCGTCGCCTCCCTGAACGGCCTCTACGTGACGGCCTGCGACGTCGGCACGTACGTCGCGGACATGGACGTCGTCGCCCGCACCAACCAGTGGACCACCGGCCGCTCCCCCGAGAACGGCGGCGCCGGCGACTCCTCCGTGCTCACCGCGTTCGGTGTCTTCCAGGGCATGCGCGCCTCCGCGCAGACCGTGTGGGGCGACCCGAGCCTGCGTGACCGCACGGTCGGCGTCGCGGGTGTCGGCAAGGTCGGCCACTACCTGGTCGAGCACCTGGTCGCCGACGGCGCCAAGGTCGTGATCACGGACGTCCGCGAGGAGTCGGTGCGCCGGATCACCGAGAAGTTCCCCGAGGTCACCGTCGCCGCCGACACCGACGCGCTGATCCGCACCGAGGGCCTGGACGTCTACGCCCCGTGCGCGCTCGGCGGCGCCCTGAACGACGGGACCGTGCCCGCGCTCACCGCGAGGATCGTCTGCGGCGCGGCCAACAACCAGCTCGCGCACCCGGGTGTCGAGAAGGACCTGGAGGCGCGCGGCATCCTCTACGCGCCCGACTACGTCGTCAACGCGGGTGGCGTGATCCAGGTCGCCGACGAGCTGCACGGCTTCGACTTCGACCGCTGCAAGGCCAAGGCGACGAAGATCTTCGACACCACTCTGGAGATCTTCGCACGCGCGAAGTCCGACGGCATTCCGCCGGCCGCGGCGGCCGACCGGATCGCCGAGCAGCGCATGGCGGAGGCGCGCCGCGGCTGAGTCTTGACAGCGCCGGCCCGCCGAACGGGGACGTTTGGCGAGACTTCGCTCACGCCGATCGGCGGGTCGGACCTCAAGAAGAGGTTAAAATCGCGACTGACCAGCAAGGACGGGGCGTCTCAGAGGTTCTGTACCGGGGTATGTGATGCGCGCGGCGTACCGTAGACCCGAGGAAACAGGTACCGTTGAAGCCCTACGGACCGGTCTCTCTGCCGAGAGTCCGTTCCGACTCATGAACGCGTGTCAAGACTCTGGGGCCGTCGAGCCCCGTCACCGAGGGGGTCGAGCCATGGGGCGCGGCCGGGCAAAGGCCAAGCAGACGAAGGTCGCCCGCCAGCTGAAGTACAGCAGCGGCGGGACCGACCTCACACGTCTGGCTAACGAGCTGGGCGCTTCGACGACTTCGAGCCAGCCGCCGAATGGCGAGCCGTTCGAGGACGACGACGAGGAAGACGACCCGTACGCGCAGTACGCGGATCTCTACAACACCGACGACGAGGACGAGGACGACGAGTCCGGTCCTGCGTCCGGTCGGCGTCGCGCTTGACTCTCTGAACACCTGAACAACAGCGAACCCGGTCCGGGGCACCCGGACCGGGTTTCTGCCATGTCCGCGGCCGGGCGGACCCCCCGCTCCGCCCGGTCACGGCCCGAAGCGACGGAAAGGGCCCCCGGAGGGGCCCTCCCGCGCTTCGCGTCCTGTACGGCGCCACGGCGCCGGTGTGCGGCCTACTTGGCGTAGTCGCCGATCAGCTCCGCGCCGGTCTCCCGGCCGTCCCGGTCGGTGATCTCGCCGGCGACCCAGGCGTCCACGCCGCGGTCGGCCAGCGTCGCCAGGGCCGCGTCCGCGGACTCGGCGGGCACGACGGCCATCATGCCGACGCCCATGTTCAGCGTCTTCTCCAGCTCAAGGCGTTCGACCTGGCCCGCCTTGCCGACCAGGTCGAACACGGCACCCGGGGTCCAGGTCGACCGGTCCACGACCGCGTGCAGCCCGTCCGGGATCACCCGGGCCAGGTTGGCGGCCAGGCCGCCGCCCGTGATGTGGCTGAAGGCGTGCACCTCGGTCGTCCAGGTGAGCGCCAGGCAGTCCAGCGAGTAGATCCGGGTCGGTTCGAGCAGCTCCTCGCCCAGGGTCCGGCCGAACTCCTCGACCTGCTGGTCGAGGGCCATGCCGGCGCGGTCGAAGACCACGTGGCGGACGAGCGAGTACCCGTTGGAGTGAAGACCCGAGGACGCCATCGCGATGACCGCGTCCCCGTACGGATGCGATCGGCACCGAGCAGACGGTCGTATTCCACGACGCCCGTGCCCGCGCCCGCGACGTCGAAGTCGTCCGGGCCCAGCAGACCCGGGTGCTCCGCCGTCTCGCCGCCGACCAGGGCGCAGCCGGCCAGGACACAGCCCTCGGCGATGCCCTTGACGATGGCGGCGACCCGCTCGGGGTGCACCTTGCCGACGCAGATGTAGTCGGTCATGAAGAGCGGCTCGGCGCCGCAGACGACGATGTCGTCCATGACCATGGCGACCAGGTCGCGGCCGATCGTGTCGTACACGCCCATCTGGCGGGCGATGTCGACCTTCGTGCCGACGCCGTCGGTCGCCGAGGCGAGCAGCGGCCGCTCGAAGCGCTTGAGGGCGGAGGCGTCGAAGTAGCCGGCGAAGCCGCCGAGGCCGCCGAGGACCTCGGGGCGCTGGGTCTTCTTCACCCACTCCTTCATCAGCTCGACGGCGCGGTCGCCCGCCTCGATGTCGACGCCCGCGCTCGCGTAGCTGGCGCCGCCTTCGGCAGAAACGGTCTCGGTCATGAGGAGGACTTTCTGTCGTGCTGCGGGGGCTTGCGGAGGCTTACGGGGCGTGACGAGGCGGCGGACCGGGGCCCGGCCGTCCGGGCCGGGCCCGGACGGCTCGTGTGCCCTGGGCCGGGCACGGCCTACGGGCGGCGCAGGGCGTCGGCGGCCGCGGTGGCGGCGGGGCCCGCCGCCAGCTCGGTCTCCAGGAGCTGCTTGCCGAGCAGCTCGGGGTCCGGAAGCTCCATCGGGTACTCGCCGTCGAAACAGGCGCGGCACAGGTTGGGCTTCTGGATCGTGGTCGCCTCGATCATCCCGTCCAGCGAGATGTACGAGAGCGAGTCCGCGCCGAGCGACGTGCCGATCTCCTCGACCGTCATGCCGTTGGCGATCAGCTCCGCGCGGGTCGCGAAGTCGATGCCGAAGAAGCAGGGCCACTTGACCGGCGGCGAGGAGATCCGGATGTGGACCTCGGCCGCGCCGGCCTCGCGGAGCATGCGGACCAGGGCGCGCTGGGTGTTGCCGCGGACGATCGAGTCGTCGACGACCACCAGGCGCTTGCCCTTGATCACTTCCTTGAGCGGGTTCAGCTTCAGCCGGATGCCCAGCTGGCGGATGGTCTGCGAGGGCTGGATGAAGGTCCGGCCGACGTACGCGTTCTTGACCAGGCCGGCTCCGAACGGGATGCCGGATGCCTCCGCGTAGCCGATGGCGGCGGGGGTGCCGGACTCCGGCGTCGCGATCACCAGGTCGGCGTCGGCGGGAGCCTCGGCGGCCAGCTTGCGGCCCATCTCCACCCGGGAGAGGTACACGTTCCGGCCGGCGATGTCGGTGTCCGGGCGCGCCAGGTACACGTACTCGAAGACACAGCCCTTGGGCTTCGCTTCCGCGAATCGCTGGGTGCGGATGCCGTTCTCGTCGATGGCGATCAGCTCGCCCGGCTCGATCTCCCGGACGAAGCTCGCGCCGCAGATGTCGAGGGCGGCGCTCTCCGAGGCGACGACCCAGCCGCGCTCCAGCCGGCCGAGCACCAACGGGCGGATGCCCTGCGGGTCGCGGGCCGCGTAGAGCGTGTGCTCGTCCATGAAGACGAGGGAGAAGGCGCCCCGGACCTCGGGGAGGACCTTCGCGGCCGCCTGCTCGATGGTGAGCGGCTTGCCGTCCTCGTCGACCTGGCCCGCGAGCAGCGCGGTGACCAGGTCGGTGTCGTTGGTGGCGGCGACCTGGGTGGCCCGGCCCTCCTTCTTGGGGAGGTCGGCGACCATCTCGGCGAGTCGCGCCGTGTTCACCAGGTTGCCGTTGTGGCCGAGCGCGATCGAGCCGTGGGCGGTCGCCCGGAACGTCGGCTGCGCGTTCTCCCACACGGAAGCCCCGGTGGTCGAGTAGCGGGCGTGACCGACCGCGATATGACCTTGAAGGGAACCGAGAGAAGTCTCGTCGAAGACCTGGGAGACAAGTCCCATGTCCTTGAAGACGAGGATCTGGGAGCCATTGCTCACCGCGATTCCCGCGGATTCCTGACCCCGATGCTGGAGGGCGTACAGCCCGAAATACGAGAGCTTTGCGACCTCTTCACCCGGAGCCCAGACACCGAAGACGCCACATGCGTCCTGGGGGCCTTTCTCACCGGGGAGCAGATCGTGATTGAGTCGACCGTCTCCGCGTGGCACGCCACCGAGTGTAGGCGAGATCGACCACTGGTCCGAATTGACGAATGGACCGTGATAGAGGCCGCCGACCCGCTTGTACGAAGCCCCAAACTGATCCTTCGCCGCTTGTCGGAGCCCACAAAGCAAGCGCCCCAAGGGTTACCGGCCGGTCGGCGCGAACGGCCCGGGGGCGGACGCCTGCCGGCGAGGTGGCCCGCAGAGGGCCGGGATGTGACGGAGTCCACGGCGGAACAGGGCCGCTGACGCCCTGACAGGGCCCGTTTCGGGGCTTCCCGGGTGGCCGGATCCCGACCCCTGAGGACGTGTTCCGGCCGACCCGTACGGGTGGGCGGGACCGCGACCACCCATCGTACGAACCTCCGAACACGGACCGTGTGCGGCCGTACGCGCGCGAGTCAGCTCATCAGCGGCAGAAGCCCTTCCAGACCGGCCCGCTCGCCGCTCGCGCTCACCCGCGCCGCGTCCCTCTCCGCCGCCCACACGGCCCGGCCGGTGGCGAGCCGGATCCAGGTCATCGGATCGGTCTCCACCACGTTGGGCGGGGTGCCGCGGGTGTGCCGGGGGCCCTCCACGCACTGCACGACCGCGTACGGCGGGATCCGCACCTCCACCGCCCCGCCGGGCGCCTTCGCGGCCAGCGCGTCCGCGAGCAGCCGGGTGCAGGCGGCCAGCGCCTGCCGGTCGTACGGGATCTCGACGCCGGTCGCGGCGCTCAGGTCGTCGGTGTGCACGACGAGTTCGACGGTCCGGGTGACGAGGAAGTCGGCGAGCGTCATCGCGCCGAAGCCCAGCGGGATCAGCCGCTCGTCGGCGGCGACGGCCACCGCCGCCTCGTACGCCTGCCCGGTCCGGTCCATGAGCGCGGCCGGGTCGGACGCGTCGACCTGCCGGGTGCGCTCGTCGATCCACTCGGCGGTGCCGGCCGTCACGAACGGCCAGTCGAGCAGCGCGACTTCCTGGCGGGCCGGCTCGGGCCGGCCCAGCAGCCGCGGCACGCAGTCGACCATCCACGAGACGTGTGCGACCAGCTCCCGTACCGTCCACTCCCCCAGCCGGGTCGGCTTGTCGAACGCCTCGGGCGGCAGCGTCCGCACCGCGTTGCGGACATGCCCGAACTGGGCGAGCACGGCGGCCCGGGTCTTGGCGGAGTCGTAACGGCGGAGGCGCTGGACGCGCTTCTTGGCAGGCGGCATGGTCCCAAGCTAAAGGCAGGGAAGCCCGGGAACGGCGAAACCCCCGCCGGGGGCGGGGGTTTCGCCGCGTACGTACGGCTCGTGTACGGGACCGGTCAGGCCAGCAGGCCCGGGATCGTCGCCTCGTGCGTGGCGCGCAGCTCCTCCAGGGTGACGCTGAACTCGCCCTGCACGTCGACCGTGTCGCCGTCGACGACACCGATCCGGGTGGCCGGCAGACCCCGCGCACCGCACATGTCGGTGAAGCGGAGCTCCTCGCTGCGCGGGACGGCGACGACCGCGCGGCCCGCCGACTCCGAGAAGAGGAAGGTGAAGGCGTCCAGGCCCTCGGGGACGACCAGACGCGCGCCGTTGCCGCCGCGCAGGCAGGACTCGACGACCGCCTGGACGAGACCGCCGTCGGACAGGTCGTGCGCCGCGTCGATCATGCCGTCGCGGGAGGCCGAGATCAGGATCTCGCCGAGCAGCTTCTCCCGGTCGAGGTCCACGGCCGGCGGCAGACCGCCGAGGTGCTGGTGGACGACCTCGGACCAGGCCGAACCGCCGAACTCTTCCTTGGTGTCGCCCAGCAGGTAGAGCAGCTGCCCCTCCTGAGCGAACGCCATCGGCGTACGGCGGTTGACGTCGTCGATCACACCGAGGACCGCCACGACGGGCGTCGGGTGGATCGCGGCCTCACCGGTCTGGTTGTACAGCGACACGTTGCCGCCGGTCACCGGGGTGCCCAGGGTGAAGCAGGCGTCCGCGAGACCGCGGGTGGCCTCGGCGAACTGCCACATGACGGCCGGGTCCTCGGGCGAACCGAAGTTCAGGCAGTCGGACACGGCCAGCGGCTTGGCACCGGTCGCGGCGACGTTGCGGTACGCCTCCGCGAGCGCCAGCTGCGCACCCGCGTACGGGTCGAGCTTGGCGTACCGGCCGTTGCCGTCGGTCGCCATGGCCACGCCCAGGTTCGACTCCTCGTCGATCCGGACCATGCCCGCGTCCTCGGGCTGTGCGAGGACGGTGTTGCCCTGCACGAAGCGGTCGTACTGGTCGGTGATCCACGCCTTGGAGGCCTGGTTCGGGGAGCCGACGAGCCGGAGGACCTGGTCCTTCAGCTCGGCGCCGTCCTGCGGCCGGGGCAGCTTGCCCGCGTCGTCGGCCTGCAGGGTGTCCTGCCAGCTCGGGCGCTCGAACGGCCGGTGGTAGACCGGACCCTCGTGCGCGACCGTGCGCGGCGGGACGTCGACGATCTGCTCGCCGTGCCAGAAGATCTCCAGCCGCTCGCCCTCCGTCACCTCACCGATGACGGTGGCGATGACGTCCCACTTCTCGCAGATCTCGAGGAAGCGGTCGACGTGCTCGGGCTCGACGATCGCGCACATGCGCTCCTGCGACTCGCTCATGAGGATCTCCTCGGGCGAGAGCGTCGCGTCGCGCAGGTGCACCTTCTCCAGGTCGACCCGCATACCGCCGGAACCGGCGCTCGCCAGCTCGGAGGTGGCGCAGGACAGACCGGCGCCGCCGAGGTCCTGGATGCCCGCGACCAGCTTCTCCTGGAAGATCTCCAGGGTGCACTCGATGAGGAGCTTCTCCTGGAACGGGTCGCCGACCTGGACCGCCGGGCGCTTGGTGGGCTTGGTGTCGTCGAAGGTCTCCGAGGCGAGGACGGACACGCCGCCGATGCCGTCGCCGCCCGTGCGGGCGCCGTACAGGATGACCTTGTTGCCCGGGCCGGACGCCTTGGCGAGGTGGATGTCCTCGTGCTTCATCACGCCGATGCAGCCGGCGTTGACCAGGGGGTTGCCCTGGTAGCAGGAGTCGAAGACGACCTCGCCGCCGATGTTCGGCAGGCCGAGGCAGTTGCCGTAGCCGCCGATGCCCGCGACGACGCCGGGCAGCACGCGCCGGGTGTCGGGGTGGTCGGCCGCGCCGAAGCGCAGCGGGTCGACCACGGCGACCGGGCGGGCGCCCATGGCGAGGATGTCGCGGACGATGCCGCCGACGCCGGTGGCCGCGCCCTGGTAGGGCTCGATGTAGCTGGGGTGGTTGTGCGACTCGACCTTGAAGGTGACCGCGTACCCCTGGCCGACGTCGACGACGCCCGCGTTCTCGCCGATGCCGACGAGCATCGCGTCGTTCTGCGGGACCTTCTCGCCGAACTGCTTCAGGTGGACCTTGCTGCTCTTGTACGAGCAGTGCTCGGACCACATGACGGAGTACATGGCCAGCTCGGCGCCGGTGGGACGGCGGCCCAGGATCTCGCGGACGCGCGCGTACTCGTCCTCCTTGAGGCCGAGCTCCCTCCAGGGCTGCTCGCTGTCCGGCGTCTCGGCCGCATGCGTAACGGTGTCGAGAGTCATCAGGCGTTGACCAGCTTCTTGAGGATCGAGGTGAAGAAACCGAGACCGTCGGTGCCACCGGTGCCGATCAGCGGCTCGACGGCGTGCTCGGGGTGCGGCATGAGGCCGACCACGTTGCCCGCGGCGTTGGTGACGCCCGCGATGTCGCGGAGCGAGCCGTTGGGGTTCATGTCCAGGTAGCGGAAGGCGACCCGGCCCTCGGCCTCCAGCTCGTCGAGCGTGCGCTCGTCGGCGACGTACCGGCCGTCCATGTTCTTGAGCGGGACCGAGATCTCCTGGCCCTGCTCGTAGTCGGCGGTCCAGGCGGTCTCCGCGTTCTCCACCCGCAGCTTCTGGTCGCGGCAGATGAAGTGCAGGTGGTTGTTGCGCAGCATCGCGCCCGGCAGCAGGTGGGCCTCGGTGAGGACCTGGAAGCCGTTGCAGATGCCGAGGACGGGCATGCCCGCCTTCGCCTGCTCGATGATCGACTCCATCACCGGCGAGAAGCGGGAGATCGCTCCGGCCCGCAGGTAGTCGCCATAGGAGAAGCCGCCGGCCAGGACCACGGCGTCGACCTGCTTGAGGTCCTTGTCGCGGTGCCAGAGCGAGACGGGCTCGGCACCCGCGAGGCGGGCGGCGCGCAGCGCGTCCTGGTCGTCCAGCGTTCCGGGGAACGTGACGACGCCGATGCGTGCGGTCACGACTCCACCTTCACGGTGAAGTCCTCGATCACGGTGTTGGCAAGGAAGGTTTCGGCCATCTCATGGATGCGGGCGAGGGCGGCGTCGTCGACCGGCCCCTCCACCTCCAGCTCGAAGCGCTTCCCCTGGCGGACGTCGGCGATCCCGTCGAAACCGAGGCGGGGCAGTGCACGCTGCACCGCCTGTCCCTGCGGGTCGAGGATCTCCGGCTTGAGCATGACGTCGACTACGACGCGTGCCACTGGCACTCCCGGTGGTGTGTTGCGTGGGCGGTTCCCTCAGCGTACCTGCCTCCAAATTCTACGCGGGTAGAAATCTGAAGGATCCTACAAAACGCACCCAAAGAGCACAGCGGTGAATTCAAGAAGAATAACGCCGGCGGCCCGGGACACGCGGAAACAATTGCCTGGGCTTCCCCCTGCGACACCGCGCGCTGTACAAAGGAATCCAGAGGAACACACCATTGCCCTCCGGGGGACCGCCGTATCGACATCGCCGCACGTCAGGGCGGCGAGGACCACGATACGGACGGGCTATCCGCAGGAAAGGACCGATATCCGTGGCACAGCGTGTGGTGGTCACTCTCTCCGATGACATCGACGGAGGAGAGGCGGCGGAAACAGTCGCGTTCGGCCTCGACGGGAAGATGTACGAGATCGACCTGAATCCCGCCAATGCAGAGAAACTGCGCAAGGTCCTGGCCCCCTACCTGGCGGCCGGGCGCAGGGTCGGGACCCGTCCCGGCCCCCGGTCCGGCAAGGCCGGCGGCCCCGCGAAGGGCGAGTACAAGTACAGCGCCCTGGCCCCCGACCCGGCGGCCGTCCGCGCCTGGGCCCAGTCCAACAAGATGGACGTGCCGGCCCGCGGCCGTATCCCCAAGCGTGTGTACGAGGCCTTCCAGGCCGCGAGCTGACGGGTCGGCCGCTCCGGCCGCTCCGGCCGGGCCGGCTTCGGCGAGGGGCGGGCCGGCTTCGGCGAGGGGCGGGCCGGGGGTCGGAGGGTCGGCCCTGTGGCCCGCCGATCGGCCGGACCGCGGGTCGGCGGGCCCTCGGGCCCGTCTCCGGTGGGGGTCGCACCCCGATTTGCCATCCACCCCCCATGATCCGCTAGAGTTTGGATCACGCCGAGGGGCAAAGCCGAAAAGCCGAACCCCCAGCAGCGTGCGGGTGTAGTTCAGTAGCAGAACAGCCCCCTTCCAGGGGGAAGGCGCAGTGTGCGATCCCTGTCACCCGCTCTGCACTACTCGGCCGAAGCACTCCGGTGCATCGGGTAGAGTGGTGTTCGCACCGACCGGTGAAAGCCGATCGGGAGCATGCGGACGTGGCTCAGTTGGTAGAGCATCACCTTGCCAAGGTGAGGGTCGCGAGTTCGAATCTCGTCGTCCGCTCAGGGAGCGAAAGCCCCGGTTCTCAGGAACCGGGGCTTTCGTCATGCCATGCCCTCTCATGCCCTCTCGCGCCGTTTCCCATCCGTTTCGCACCCTTGACACGTGCGTCGCGACCGTCACGTACCGCCGGGCGGAGAACCGTGGCCCGGCCCCTCCCGGGCTTGTGTATAGTTAGCAGCGCGCTACGGCGCATGCGGACGTGGCTCAGTTGGTAGAGCATCACCTTGCCAAGGTGAGGGTCGCGAGTTCGAATCTCGTCGTCCGCTCCATGAAGAAGCCCCCGGTCGAATCGACCGGGGGCTTTCTCGTGTCCCCGTCCCCCGTTTTCCCTGCTTCCTTAAGCCCACTTCTCGCCGGTGAGGAGCTCGTACGCCTCCAGGTACTTCGCCCGGGTCGCCGCCACGACCTCCTCGGGCAGGGCCGGCGGCGGCTGCTCGCTCGTCCGGTCCCAGCCGGAGGCCGGCGAGGTCAGCCAGTCGCGCACGAACTGCTTGTCGTACGAGGGCTGGGCGCGGCCCGGCTGCCACTGGTCGGCCGGCCAGAAGCGGGAGGAGTCCGGGGTGAGGACCTCGTCGGCGAGGACCAGCTGCCGCTGCTCGCCCTCGGCGCCGGGCGCGAAGCCGAACTCGAACTTCGTGTCCGCCAGGATGATCCCGCGCTCGCGGGCGATGTCCCGGGCCCGGGAGTAGACGGCGAGCGTCGCCTGGCGCAGCAGCGCGGCGGTCTCGGCGCCGGCCTGACGGGCGACCTCCTCGTACGGCACGTTCTCGTCGTGGTCGCCGACGGCGGCCTTGGTCGCCGGGGTGAAGATCGGCGCGGGCAGCTCGGAGCCGTCCGTCAGGCCCTCGGGGAGGGCGAGACCGCAGACCGTGCGGGACTCCTTGTACTCGACGAGCCCGGAGCCGGTCAGATAGCCGCGGGCCACGCACTCGACCGGGACCATGTCCAGGGACTGGCAGATCAGGGTGCGGCCCGCCCAGTCGGCGGGGGCGCCGGCCGGCAGGTCGGTCGACAGGACGTGGTTCGGCACGAGGTCGGTGAGCCGGTCGAACCACCACAGGGAGAGCCGGGTGAGGACGCGGCCCTTGTCCGGGATCTCGGTGGGCAGCACCCAGTCGTACGCGGACATGCGGTCGCTCGCCACCATGACGAGGTCGCCCGCCTCATTGCGGTACAGGTCGCGGACCTTGCCCGTGTGGAGATGGGTCAGGCCCGGGACCTGGACGGGTTCGGGCTTTTCTACGAATCCGGACACGGTTCCTCCGCGTAGGTTGATCCAGGAGCGGGTCCGATTGTCTCGTACGCGGGCGTGGATCCGAGCGCCGGGCCCCGGGGTCCGCTTCGGTCTTTGCTGCTCAGCCCGTCCTCAGCCGCTCAGTCCTGTTTGCAGATGCGGTCCAGGAGGTTGGCGGTGGCGCGCTGGATGCGGTCGTCCACATGGCCCGGCCGGTCGAGCGCCGGGGACCAGGCGAAGGTGCCCGAGGCGAAGACCCAGGCACCGGACGGGGCCCGGTACAGGCTGGTCTCCTGGTGGCGCGTGACGCCGTCGCCGTCCCGGTAGGGCGAGTGGGCGAGCAGGATGCGGCTCTCGTGCTCGGGCAGCGGGGTGCGCGGGTAGTAGCGGTCGGCCTCGCCCGCGACCAGGCCCGGGATCTCGTCGCCCTCGCCGGCGCCGGTGGACTCCCAGAGCCAGTGCCGCGCGTTCCGTACGACCAGCGGGTGCGGTTCGGGCACCCGGCCCGCGTACTGGATGCCGAGCAGCTCCTGCTCGGGCCGGTCCACCTCGCGCCAGAGCACCGGGCGGCCGGGGCCGCGGCGCTTGCGGCAGGTGAGCAGCCGGTCCGGGGCGCCGGACGGCGACGGGCCCAGCTCCACCTGCCAGTACATGGTGTTGGCGGAGAGGAAGACGAGCGACGTGCCCTGGTCGCGGGCCAGTTCGACGGCACGGCGCATGGGCGCCGACCAGTACTCGTCGTGCCCGGGGAAGACCAGGCCCCGGTAGCGGCTGGGGTCGATCCGGCCCGCGTGCAGGTCGCGCGTCTCGGCATAGGCCAGGTCGTAGCCGTAGCGCTCGGCCCAGCGGATGAAGTCGTAGGCGTGGCCCACGTGCAGCGGCAGGCCCGCGCCCGCGTACGGACGGTCGAAGGAGACGGTCACCGCCGCCTCCTCCTCGCCGAGCAGCCGGCCGTCCTCGTCCCAGGCGTGGTAGAGGCTGGCGCCGCTGTGCCCGTCCTCCGGATAGAGGTTGTACGCCTGCCAGGTCACGTCCGGCAGGACGAGCAGCAGGTCGGCGTGGTGGGCGTCGCGGACGGTGAAGGGGATGTGGGAGCGGTAGCCGCCGGCGGTGGTGAGCACCGCGACATATGCCCCGATCTTCCAGTGCGGCGGGACCTGGAGACGCCAGGACTGCCACCAGTGGTGACAGGACACGGTGCGGTCGGCGGCCAGCGGGGCGGGCTGGACGATGCCGGCGATCCGGGGGCTGGTGCTGATCTTGCGGGCGCCGTCGCCGGAGTAGTGGCCGATCCGGTAGATGTCGACCGAGAACTGCTGGGGCGGGTCCACCGTGACGTGGAAGTCGATCGCCTCGCCGGGCGCCACCGCGCCATTCGAGGCGAAGCCCTTGATCTGGCCGTGCATGTCGTCGGCGGTACGCGGGCCGCCGGCGCCGCCGCGGGCCAGGGTCTCGTCGGCGTACCAGGGCACCAGCTGGCCGGTGCCGTCGAAGTAGTTGTCCGAGCCGCGCAGCCAGGGCAGCGGGCCCTGGCCGAAAGGATCGGACACGGCGTGGGCGAGCGCTCCCGAATCCCAGCGCCTGATCTGCTCCGTACCCATGACGCGCCCCTCCCTCGGTCCCCCGGTCGGCCGGGCGCTCGGCTCCCGGTCGGCCTGCCGGTGCCCGCGGTCCGTCACCGCCGCTGTGTCCGTGTCTGTCTCCAGCACATCACATAACGCATGCGATCCGTCACCGTTCGTCGTGAATCGTTGGGTGGATAACCCAACGATTCGTTCGGTGAGATTCGGCCGTATTCGCTCAGACCAGCCGGACGGGCTTCTCGGGGCGGACTCCGGCCCTGGTCAGCCAGGTGCGCAGCGGCTTCGGGTCGCCGTCCTCGACGAGGGAGAGGACGGTGGCGGTCAGGTCCGTGCAGCGTTCGCCCCGGACGAACAGGGCCGGTCCGTCCAGCCAGTCCAGGCCGGGGGCCGCCTCGGTGGTGTCGACGGCGGCGCAGCAGACCATGGCCGTGACGTGGTCGGCGAGCAGGTCCCGGCCGCTGCGGGGCGGCTGGAGCGGGAACAGCGGGCCGGGGCCGTCGAAGCCCTCCGGCGCCTGGGCGACCGGGCGGCCGCGCTCCTCGCGGGCGGCCTGCGCGGTGAGCGCGGCGGCGAGCTCGTCGGCGGCGGGGCTTTCCAGGCCGCCGTCCGGATCATCGAGGCCGTCGGTGCTGTCCGGGTTCTCCGTGCCCCGCGGGCCTTCCGGGCTCTGCGGACTCTCCGGGCGGTGTCCGGGGGCGGGCCGCTCGGGTGCCGTGAGGTGGGTGATGATCCGGGCCAGGGTGGGCGGCGCGTCCGGTACGTCGGTGGGGGCGGGCGCCGCGGGGCGTTCGGCGGGCGGGGCCGCCGGGTCCGGGGCGACGCGGTCGAGGACCTGGTGGAGGCGGGCCGCGTCGGCACGCCACGTACGGTCGACGACCTCCTCGGCGTACGCGCCCCACTCCACCGGCGCCCAGTTCGCCCCCGGCCCGGCCGGAGCGCCGTGGAACAGGCGGGCGGCGAGCAGTGAGGTCGCCTCGTCGACCGCGCCCGGCTCCTCCAGGAGGTCGCAGGCGGGCCGTTCACCGAGCCGGGAGGTGAAGCCCTCGGCGAGCCGGTCGCGGCGGGACAGTTCGGTGAGCGCCGAGACCACGCCGGCGTCGAGCCGGGCGGGCCAGCGGCCCATCCGCCAGGCGGGCAGCGCGACCCGGGTGAGCAGCCGGTCCCAGCCCGCGTAGGCGAGGCCGACCTGTTCCTGGGCGACGATCCGGACCCCGTAGTCGACGGTCTGCGCGCGCTCCGAGCCGGCCGCGGCGACCCCGCGCTCCATCTCGGCGGCGTGGCCGCGGCAGCCCCGGAGCAGGGTCCGGGCCAGCCGGCCGACCCCGTGCGCGCCGAGGCGGCGGACCGGGTCGAGTCCGGGCGTACGGGGCACGGCGACGGCCGCGTCCAGGCCGCGGACGAAGCGCCGGGCGGCCGCTATGTCGGGGTGCGCGGCCGGGCCCGTACCGGCGACGACGGGGGCGAGGACGGCGCGCAGTTCGCCGACCCGCATCCACCAGAGGAAGGGCGAGCCGATGACCAGGACCGGCGCGTCGCCGACCCGGCGGGCGCCGTGCGCCCGGTGCGAGCGGTCCTCCAGCCAGCTGTCGCAGTCCGGCGTCAGGGCTATCGCGGAGGGCGGCGGGACGTCGAGCCGGTCGGCGAGGTCGCGGACCAGCCGGTAGAGGTCGGGGGCGGCGCTCTCGGCGAGCTCCACCGTCGGTGTCACGGCCGGCCGGGAACGGGCCACGACCAGGGCGACGGCCGCCGCCACGAGCAGGACGACGACGGCGAGGACGGTCACCACCCAGCGGGCGGTGTCCCAGCCGGGGCCGGTGAAGTGGCCGGTGACGCCGCCCGCGTACAGGACGGCGGCGACGGCGGCGGGGAGCACCGCGAGGCCGAGGGCCCGGCCGCGGACGCGGAGCACGGCGAGGGCGCGGGCGCGGGCGGCGCGGGCGCCGAGTTCGTCACCGGTCGCGTAGCCGGGGGTCGCGCGCGAACCGCCCGGGCCGACGGGGCCGCGCGGGCCGCCGCCCGGTCCGCTCGCGCGGTGCGCCCGGTCCACCCGCCGCGCGGGGGCCGGTCCGCGGGAATCGTCCGCGCCGCTGGTTCCCCTCGTGCCACCCGTGCCACTTGTGCCACTTGTGCCACTCGTGTTGCCGTTCGTGCCGGTCACGCCGTACATCACCCCCTCCTGTCCTCGTCGGGACTGCCCGTGGCGGTGTTGCTCACCCCCCCCACTGTGGCACCCGGCCCCGACATCGCAATGCCGGTGGGCCAAGTGCCGGAGCATGCCCGGGAACGCCTGCGCCGCACCCTAGTTGGGGCGTCGGCGGGCGTCATCCGGATGGGCAAGTCGTCACCCGATGGAATGGCTTTGGGTAAAGGTGATGACGGTGGCACGGTCGTACGGTTCACTGTGCGACCGTGCCCCGAGGGACCTGGGTGCGGCCCCGGGAGGGGTCCCGGACGTACCCCCGGAAACAGGCCGGGGACACGCCGGGAACGGGCCGCGGAACGGCCCGGGAAGGGACGCGACGGGCCGGGCAAAGCCGGGGCGTCAGCCCCGGGCGGCCTTCTCCGCGATGTCCGTGCGGTGCTGCGAGCCGTCAAGACGGATTCGGCCGACCGCCGCGTAGGCGCGCTCGCGGGCCTCGGTCAGGTCCGAACCGGTGGCGGTGACCGACAGGACCCGGCCGCCCGCGCTCAGGACCGCCTCGCCGTCGCGCTTCGTACCGGCGTGCAGGACGTACGCGTGCGGGGCGTCCCGCTCCGCGACCTCGGCCAGGCCCCCGATCGGGTCACCGGTGCGCGGGGTGCCCGGGTAGTTGTGCGAGGCGACCACGACGGTGACGGCGGCGTCGTCGCTCCAGCGCAGCGGCTCCTGGTCGGCGAGGGTGCCGTTGGCGGCGTTCAGCAGGACACCGGCCAGCGGGGTCCGCAGACGGGCCAGGACGACCTGGGTCTCGGGGTCGCCGAACCGGGCGTTGAACTCGATGACCCGGACTCCACGGCTGGTGATCGCGAGCCCCGCGTACAGCAGGCCCGAGAACGGCGTGCCGCGGCGGCGCAGCTCGTCGACGGTGGGCTGCAGGACGGTCTCCAGGACCTCGTCGACCAGCGCCGGGTCGGCCCACGGCAGCGGCGAGTAGGCGCCCATGCCGCCGGTGTTCGGGCCCTCGTCGCCGTCGAGCGCGCGCTTGAAGTCCTGCGCGGGGCACAGCGGGACGACGGTGGTGCCGTCGGTGATGGCGAAGAGGGAGACCTCGGGGCCGTCCAGGAACTCCTCGATCACGACGCTCCCCCTGCGCCCTGAGGGCGCGGGAGGTGCCCCCACGCAGGACACCGCGTGCGCGCGGGCCGCGGCCAGGTCGGCGGTCACCACGACGCCCTTGCCGGCCGCGAGACCGTCGTCCTTGACGACGTACGGAGCGCCGAAGGCGTCCAGCGCCTCGTCGATCTCGGCGGGGGTGGTGCACACGTAGCTGCGGGCGGTGGGCACGCCGGCGCCGGCCATGACGTCCTTGGCGAACGCCTTCGAGCCTTCCAGCCGAGCGGCTTCCCGGGAGGGGCCGAAGGCGGGGATGCCGGCGGCGCGGACGGCGTCGGCGACACCGGCGACCAGCGGGGCCTCCGGGCCGACGACGACCAGGTCGGCGCCGAGGCCGGTGGCGAGCGCGGCGACGGCCGCGCCGTCGAGCTGGTCGACGGCGTGCAGCTCGGCGACCTCGGCGATTCCGGCGTTGCCGGGCGCGCAGTGCAGAGCGGTGACGTCGGGATCGAGGGAGAGAGAGCGGCACAGGGCGTGTTCGCGGGCGCCGCCGCCGATGACGAGGACCTTCACGGCAGCCAGGGTAGCCCGCTCGGCGGTATGCCCTTTGTGCGGGCCACCGAGCGGGACGCGGCTACTCGTTCGTGTATTCCTCCAGGACCGTGGCGCCGAGCTCGCGCACGATCAGCTCGTGGCCGGAGAGCGCCGAGTCGACGAGGTCCGGGTCGTCCGCCTCCGGAACGTCGTCCTCCGGCGCCACCGGCGCCGGGGCGGGGGCCGCCGGAGCCTGCGGCGCGGCGGCGCGCGGCGCGGGCTGGGACGCCGGGGCCTGCGGCTGGGCCTGGTAGGGCTGCGGTGCCGCCTGTACGGGCGCGGGGGCCGGGGCCGCCTGCTGCGGCGCGGGGCCGCGGGGCGGGGCGGGCGGCGCGGCCGGCCGGCCGCCGCCGAAGCCGCCGGCGGCCGGGGGCGGGTTGGCGCCGCCCGACGGGTCGATGATCGCCTCGATCTTCCACTGCACGTTGAACTGCTCGGCGAGGGCCGTCTTCAGGACGTCCTCACTGCCGCTGCCGGAGAAGTTGTCGCGGGCGCCGGCGTTGAGGAAGCCGAGCTGGAGGGTGGTGCCGTCGAAGCCGGCGACCTGGGCGTTCTGCGAGAGCAGGATCCAGGTGAAACGCCGCCGGTTCTTGACCGCCTCCAGGATCGCCGGCCACATGTTCCGCACCTGTACGGCGCCGGCGGCCGCGTCGCCCGTGGGGGCGGCGGCCTGCGCGGGCGCGGCGGCGGGGGCCGGGGCCTGCACGGGAGCCTGGGGCTGCTGGGGCGCGGAGGCGCCGGGCCACGCGCCGGGCGCGCCGGAACCGGGCCGGGCGGCACCGGGCCAGGCCCCGGGGCGCGGCGCTTCGGCGGCGGGGGCAGGGGCGGGCGCTTGCTGGGGTGCGGGAGCGGGCGCGGGGGCCTGCTGCGGGGCGGGAGCCCGCGGGGGCGCGGCGGGGGCCGGAGCCGGGGGCGGGACATGCGCGTCCGGCGTCGGCACGTACCCCATCTTCGGCGCGGACGGCGGCGGCGTGAACACGGCGGCAGCGGCGGCGGGCGGCGCGGCGGCCACGCCGCGCTCCAGCCGGTCGAGCCGGGCCTGCAGCGACCGCTCGTCGTCGAAGGCGGCGGGCAGCAGCACGCGCGCGCAGATCAGCTCCAGCTGGAGCCGCGGCGAGGTGGCACCGCGCATCTCGGTCAGCCCCGCGTTGACGAGGTCGGCCGCCCGGCTCAGCTCGGCGGCGCCGAACACCGACGCCTGCGCCTGCATCCGCTCGATGACATCGGCCGGGGCGTCGATCAGGCCCTTCTCGGCGGCGTCCGGCACCGCGGCGAGGATCACCAGGTCACGCAGCCGCTCCAGAAGGTCGGCGACGAACCGGCGGGGGTCGTTGCCGCCCTCGATCACCCGGTCCACGACCTCGAAGGCCGCGGCCCCGTCGCCGGCCGCGAACGCGTCCACGACCGAGTCGAGCAGCGAGCTGTCCGTGTAGCCGAGCAGGGACGTCGCCATGGTGTACGTCACACCGTCGTCGGTGGCACCGGCCAGCAGCTGGTCCATGACGGACATCGAGTCACGCACCGACCCGGCACCGGCGCGCACGACCAGCGGCAGCACCCCGTCCTCGACGGGGATGCCCTCGCGGCCGCAGACCTCGCCCAGGTAGTCCCGCAGGGTGCCGGGCGGCACGAGCCGGAAGGGGTAGTGGTGGGTGCGCGACCGGATGGTCCCGATGACCTTCTCGGGCTCGGTCGTCGCGAAGATGAACTTGAGGTGCTCCGGGGGCTCCTCGACCACCTTCAGCAGGGCGTTGAAGCCCGCCGGGGTGACCATGTGCGCCTCGTCGATGATGTAGATCTTGTACCGGCTCGACGCGGGCCCGAAGAACGCCTTCTCGCGCAGGTCACGGGCGTCGTCCACACCACCGTGCGACGCGGCGTCGATCTCGATGACGTCGATGGAGCCCGGCCCGTTGCGCGCGAGGTCGCGGCAGGACTGGCACTCCCCGCAGGGGGTGGGGGTGGGGCCCTGCTCGCAGTTCAGACACCGCGCGAGGATGCGGGCACTGGTCGTCTTTCCGCAGCCGCGCGGCCCGCTGAACAGGTACGCGTGATTGACCCGGTTGTTCCGCAGCGCCTGCTGCAGCGGGTCGGTGACATGCTCCTGACCGATGACCTCGGCAAAGGACTCGGGGCGGTAGCGGCGGTACAGCGCGAGAGACGACACGTATACGAGGTTATAGGCGCGCACCGACAACCCGGGAACGCCGACCGCGCCCCGGAAACGCCGACCGGGTCCGGAAACGCAAGCGCCCCCCACGCACCCGCCAGAGCCGACCTACCCTTGCTGCCTTCCGGCCCTGGGGGAGTTCAGTCAGATAGCGCCACGTGAGGGGCTCCGCCCAGAGTACCCGATCCCCGCCCCTGCCTGTCCCCCACTCCCCCACCCCGATCACCGCCCGCTCCCCGCCCCTCCCCGGAACTGATCATGGTCGCGACCACCCCTTCCGGTCATGTAATGTTTGCCGCGGAGGATTCGCCTAGTGGCCTAGGGCGCACGCTTGGAAAGCGTGTTGGGGGCAACCCCTCACGAGTTCGAATCTCGTATCCTCCGCCAAGTGCCTCACCGGGCACTAAGTCGAAGGGCCCCACTGCTTGCAGTGGGGCCCTTCGACGTTCCTCAGGTCTCGTTGTTCTGACCTTTGTCCGTAGGCACCGTTCCCGACGGACCCGCCACGCATGCCACCGAGCAACCCCAGCGCCGGCGACCCCGTTCCTCGGCCTGGCCTGGCGCCACCTGTGAGCAGACGAACGCGTCTTCGCCCCCTCTGACATCCACGGCGTCATGAGGCACGCGCACCCATGACAGGCACGTGCACCCATGACATCGATGAACCATGGGAGATATACTTATTCCCATAATTGATATATAGGAGGTGCACATGAGCCGGACAGTGATCGACCTCGATGACGAGCTGGTGGCGGATGTAGCCAAAGCCCTGGGGACCAGCACCAAGAAGGAGACGGTCAACACAGCCCTGCGCGAGGTGCTGGAGAACAGGCGGCGGGCACTGGCCCTGGCCCGCCTGCGCGCCGCCGCCGACGAAGGCGCGTTCGATCTGACCCTCTTCGAGGACAAGCGGAACTACCGACGGTGAACGCCGCTCTCTACCTGATCGACACCAGCGCCCTCGCCCGCTTCATGCGGGGCGACGCGGAGCAGTACGGCTGGGACCAGGCGGCGGCCGCCGGCCTGATCGCCACATGCCCCGTCACCGAGCTGGAGTTCTTCTACAGCGCCCGATCAGCGGCCGACCGGGCGCGCGGCGTCGAGGACATGCGGCTGCTCTTCGGCTGGGCCCCGGTCGACGACCGCGCTTACGACCGGGCCTGGCAGGTCCAGGAGGCCCTCACCAGACAGGGCAAGCACCGCAGTGCCGGTGCGGTGGACCTCGTTGTCGCCGCGACCGCCGAGTTGCAGGGACTTACCCTCCTCCACTGTGACCACGACTTCGAATGCATCGCCGCGGTGACGGGCCAGCCCCTTCAGTGGTACGGCCCGGAGGGCCGCAAGTAGCCCGGATCCGAGCTTGGCCGCTCAGCGGGCGGGGCCTGGCATATGCCGCTCGCGCGCGGGTGGTACCGGATCCGCTGTGGACGGGAGTTGTCGTATATGGCGGAAACCTGCCTCGCTCGCATGGGATATGCGTCAACATCCCCCTATGGACCTGGAAGAGACCCATGGGTAAGCGCGAGCCCCGCCGGAAGCGTGAGCGGGTCGGCGTGCATCGGGCGGAGCGGCGGGTGGCGGTTCCGCAGCCGGTCGTGCGGGAGTTTCCGGCGGGGGCTCCGCGTCTCCGTGTCGTGATCGCGCACGACGCTCCCGAAGACGCCCAGCGGCTCTGTGTCCTCTACTGGGAGGTCAAGGACAACGGCACCTGGGCGCGGACCGTGGGCAGCCTCGGTGTGACCAGCGATGTCGGCGAGGTGGTCGCGGCGCACTCGCACGCCGTCCTGCTCGGCTGCCCGTGCGCGACCTGCTCCGAGCCCATCGCCGTCACCAACCGGTCCTGGGCGAACAAGGTGGGCGGCAGATGCCTCGACGCCGAGGCTCCCACGTACTTCTGCCCGGACTGCACGGCCGTCGAGCGCGAGCGGGAGCGGCAGGAGGGCGAGCGGCTCGCGCGCCTGATCGCCGGGGCGATCGCGGACGAGGATGCGAAGAGCGCACCGGCCGGCCCCCTCACGGTGGAGAATCCGCTGGCCCTGGCCCTCTATACGGCGTTGGCCGACTACGCCGCGAACGATCCCGGCACGGCGCTCCCCAGCCTCGCCGCCATCGGCCCCCGGGGCTGGACCGGCGACAGCGAGCAGGACAGGGAACTCCTCCTGGAGCTCTACGGCGCCGGCCTGCTCGCCGTCTCGGCGGAGAGCCCGTCGCACGCGTTCACTCCGTCCCGGGACGGCGCGGGCCTCACGTTCAGCTCCACGGAGGTCGGCTGGCGGCTCGTCGGCGGCCCGGCCGCCGCGCGGGAGCTCGCCGAGGACATCGCGTACGGCCTCCGGACCCGGCCCGGGCCGCAGGGAGCGGCGGCGCGTGACGCCTTCGCCGCGCTGATGGACCGGATCGACATCGCCGACATCACGGCCTACCTCGACGGCCGGCTCACCCAGCGGTACGGCTGTCCCGAGGTGCCGTACGCGCGGCGCGAGGAACTCGCGGACGTCATCCGGAAGGGCTTCCGGCACGGATACACCCCCGGCCAGATGATCTGCTTCGCGTGGCGCGCCGCCGACTCCGCCGCGACGTGGAGGGAGCGCAATCCCCAGGTGGGTCCGCCGGAGGCGGCGTCCGCCTCGGTGACGATCCTCGGCGGAAAGATCGACAAGGCGATCGAGTTCCAGCACTCCATTCCCGAGTACGAGACGCCTCGCCGGCACCAGGCGCCGCTCGCCCTCGGCGCTTTCCGGCGGCTGCGGGCGGACATCCGCCGGGTGTACGACCGCGAGGTCATCGCCGCGTGCGCCCACTGCGACCCGCAGGGCTTCAAGGAGACCGTCCGCGCGGAAACCGGGGCGAGGGCCTTGTGGCGCTGCACCCATC
Source organism: Streptomyces laurentii (assembly GCA_002355495.1). Taxonomy (GTDB): domain Bacteria; phylum Actinomycetota; class Actinomycetes; order Streptomycetales; family Streptomycetaceae; genus Streptomyces; species Streptomyces laurentii. The sequence goes on along the minus strand of AP017424.1, from coordinate 4,084,926 downwards.
CCGTCGAGATCGCGATCCCGTCCCAGCGGCAGGAGACGGCGGAGCCGAGCCCCGTCGACGACACCCCCGAGCCCGCCGACACCTGAGCGCCCGGGGCCCCGGCCCCGGCCCCGGCGCCCGGGCCGGGGTCACCGCTTCGGCGTCGGTATCGAGGCCGGGGTCACCGCTTCGGCGTCGGGCCCGGCGTCGGCGTCGCCTTCGGTGCCCGGCGGACGGGGACGTACTTCTGGGTGTCGAATTCGATGACCACCGGCCGCGGCTCGGAGGCCACGTCGGCCTGCACCCGGTACATGGTGCCGTCCGCGCCGATCCAGTAGCGCACGGTGTCCGCCGTCCCCGCCTTGCCGCGGGCGTCCGGGCCGGTCATGACGTCCGTCGGCCGGCCGCGCACCTGGCCGGACCCGACCCACTCGGCACCGTTCTGCGGCAGCAACTGGGGATTGTCCGGGCGGTCGTTGCCCAGGCCGAGGGCGATGGCCAGCGAACCGTCCAGGGTGTTGCCGGCCGTCCGCAGCGGGCGGTCGTACCAGCCGGTCGCGGGCGGCGAGGCCGGTGCGGTCGCCGGGGCGTTCGCCAGGGGGTGGAAGCGGACGGTGGTGGCCGTCCACTCGATCAGGCCGTCGCCGGACGCGTCGCGTCCGCTGCCGCGCACCACCCCGTACCCCGTCTTCGCGTGGTAGTCGACGGACCCGGTGACGACCGATTCGCCGGCGGTGCCCGGCACGGTGATGGTCACCGCACGGCCTTCCGCTTCGTAGTTACGGAACCGCGCGACCGCCAGCCGGTTCGCCTCGTCCGAGGTCAGCGCACGCCGGACGGCGGGCTCGTCGCCGCCGTCGGAGAGTGCGAACGCGAGGGCCGCCGCAGCCGCGACGCCGATGCCGGCGACCGCTGCCCAGCGCGCCCGGGGCCGTGTCCTGCCACGCCGGTCCGCCGCGCCTCGCGGCAGACCTCGCCTCATTCTGATGCTCCGCACGCGACGCGACGCTAACAGGGCTTCGCGGGCGTCACCGGCAAATTCCGCTTTCCGACCTGATCATGCGTCAACTTGTGGGATATTGCGGGCGGTTGCTGTGTCCATAGGGACATAGGACGACAAAGAGGAGTGCCCGTACATGGCGATTCCAAGACTGGCACGCGTGGGGCTGTCCGGTCTGTTACTGATCGGTGGGGCCGCCGGCACCATCGCGACCGGCGCCGGGCAGGCCGGCGCCGCCACTTCCGACGGCACACTGACGGTCCAGGTGCTGCGGGACTTCTTCGGCACCGGCGTGATCAACACGACCATGGACGTGCCGCAGCGGGGCATGAAGGTCGACGTCTCCGACCCGGCCGGCCATCACGTCACCGGCACCACGGACGCCACCGGCAAGGTCGTGGTGCCCCCGTCGGCCGAACTGACCGGTGGCCGGTACCGCGTCGACGTCAGCGTCCCGGCGCCGTACGACCGCTATCTGCGGGCGGCGCCCGCCTCCACCGCGGAGAACCACTTCGACAGCTTCACGTCGTTCGTGGACGTCTCCGAGGGCAAGGACGACTCGGTGGTCACCGGGGTCTGGGACGCGGCCGACTACGCGCTGCCGGACACCCGTTACTTCGTGCCGGTCCAGACCGGTCCCGGCGCGTCCGACACCCGGGCCCTGGTGGCGTTCGGGACGGACTCCCGCGGCACCTGTCCCGGCGACAAGGCCTGCCCGACCGTGCTCGCCACACAGGCGCAGGTGGGGACCACCAACGGGCTGGCCTATGACAAGTACCGCAAGCGGCTGTTCCAGGCGGCGTTCGCCCGGCGGTTCGCCGTGTACGGGCCGGAGGGCGGCAACGCCATCTACACCGTGCCGGCCGACGGCGGCGGCGCCCCGAAGCTGTTCGCGAAGGTGCCGGGCGCCACGAAGACGGCGCACGACAGCGCCACCCCGCTCAAGGACGCCGGGTTCACCGACGCGCCGGGCAAGGAGAGCATCGGCGGCGTGGCCCTGTCGGAGGACGGCTCGACGCTGTACGCGGTGAACATGCTCACCCGCGAGCTGGTCAGTTTCGACGCCACCGGGGCGAGCGCCTCGGCGCCGAAGGCCACGGTGGCCATCCCCGACCCGGGCTGCGCCTCCGCCGGCGACTGGCGGCCGACCGGCCTGGCCGTCCGCGACAACACCCTGTACGTCGGCGGCGTGTGCAGCGCCGAGAGCACGCAGAAGCGCGCGGACCTGAAGGCCGTCGTCTCCACGTACGACGGCAAGCAGTTCACCCCCGTGCTGAACCATCCGCTGACCGCCGAGCGCGGCGATGTGTACGTCGGCTTCCCGGGCCACGAGGCGTCCCGCTTCTGGAACCCGTGGGACACCCGCCTGGAGACCTGGGACAGCCGCGTGGTCGGCAGCACGATGGTCGGTCCGCAGCCGGAGCTGGCCAGCATGGCCTTCGCCCGCGACGGTTCGATGATCCTCGGCTTCCGCGACCGGCTCATGGACGTCGCCGGCGGGCTCGACCCCAGGCCGGGCAAGGACACCCGGCAGGGCGGCATGGCCGGCGGTGACATCACCATGGCGTGCGCCAAGCCCACGGGCGGGTACGCCTGGGAGGGCACCGAGGACTGCCCGAACCACGCGACTCCCGCCAACAACGGCCAGGAGGCGGAAGGCGTCGTCGAGTACTTCCCCGGCGACTTCTTCTCCGGCGCGACCACCCCGGCCCCGAACCAGCGCGGGCTGCACCAGGAGACCTCGCTCGGCTCGGTCGCCTACATCCCGCAGCAGCAGTGGGTCATCAGCACCCAGATGGACCCGACCGTCCACGTCAACACCGCCGGTGCCGGCTTCTACGACGTCACCACCGGGGCCGGTCCCGGCAACGACCCGAACGGCAACGCGTTCCAGTTCGTCGACGCCAACGGGTTCGGCAAGGCCGGCGGCCTCGGCGACATCGCGTACGCCGCGGCGAACGCGCCGATCCAGATCGGCAACGTGGTCTGGTTCGACGGCGACCACAACGGCATCCAGGACCCCGGGCACGTGCTGCTGCCGGGCGCCACGATCAACCTGCTGGACGCCGACGGCAAGCAGGTCGCCACGACCAAGACCGACGCCGCGGGCGAGTACTACTTCGGCGGGGTCGGCGCGGCGTACGAGCTCACGCCGGGTGCCGACTACACGGTGCAGTTCAACGTGTGTACGGCGGACACCAGCCAGGTGCCCGGCCGGCCGGCGGCCACCGATCTGCGCTTCACGCTCCCCCAAGCCGGTGACGACCGGGCACACGACTCCAATGTGACGCCGCCGACCAGCGGGCAGCTGTGCGACGGATCCGCGCCGGTCACGGCGCCCAAGAACCCGGGAGAGGTCGACCACACGATCGACGCCGGCGTGTACATCCCCGAGAAGACCCCGCCGACGCCCACCCCGACCCCGACGCCGTCCGCGCCGTCGACCAGCACTCCGTCGGCACCCACGCCGTCGGTGCCGCCGGCCTCCACGGCGCCCGCCGGCCCGGTCCCGAACGGCGGCGGCTCGGGCTCCCTCGCCCACACGGGCACGTCCCCTACGGGCATGATCCTCGCCGTCACCACCCTGCTGGTCGGGGCGGGCGCGGCTGTCGTCGTCGTGACCCGTAGGCGCCGTTCCAGGCTCCACTGATCACACACGACCACCTGCGGACAGCCGCGGGTACCACTGAGACGGGCCGGTGCGACGCACCGGCCCGTCTGCGTGACCGCCGGGTGCGTGTTCCCGTCTCGGCTCACCTCACTTTCAGCCTGGCCGTTACTCGTCTGTCGCGCGGGGAGTTCTTGCGGTGGGGTGGATCGCGTACGGACAGGTCGGCTCGGGTCGGGTTCTCTGGAGGTACGGCACGGTGACGGACGACGACATGCGGCAGGCTGTGCCCGCCATGGGGCCCATGGTGGAGCGGACGTACGGTCCGGTGGATCTGAGCCGGGAGCCGATCTTCGCCGGGGGATTCATCAACTTCGGATACTGGCGGGACATCGACCTGGACCATCCGGTCGGCGAGCCCGAGCGGGTCCGCAGCCAGGAGGATCTCTACCGGCACGTCCTCGACTCCCTGACCGCGGCCGAGCTGCCGGAACACCCGAGGATCCTCGACGTGGGCTGCGGCCTTGGCATGGGATGCGCGGTCGCCCTGCGCGAGTACGGGCCCGCGGCGGTCACCGGCATGGACATCCACCCGGACCAGCTGGAGCGGGCGCGCGACGCCCAGGCCGGTCTGCTCGCGGCGGACGGGGAGCGGCTGCGGTTCGTCCGGGGAGCGGCGGAACGCATGCCCATGACGGACGGCGAGTTCGACGCGCTCATCAGCGTCGAGGCCGCTCAGCACTTCCCCGACCTGGACGCCTTCGCGGCGGAGGCGGCGCGGGTGCTGCGCCCGGGCGGCCGGGTGGCCGTCACCAGCTTCTTCACCGTCGACGACGCGCCCGGCCGGACCGAGGAGCCGGCCCGGCTCCTGGAGACGTACGCGAACGGCCTGGACATCGCCCGGCCGGTCCAGGCGCTCGCCGACGCGTTCACGGCCGCCGGGCTCAAGCGGGTGCGCGTCGAGTCGATCGGCCCGGACGTCTGGCCGGGCTGGGACCGGTGGCTCGCCCAGTGGTGGGCCCCGGGCACCTGGCCCCGCAACTTCCTGCGCGCCTACGAGGACCACGTCCTCGACTACTACGTCGTCACCGCGACCCGGCCGGTGTGACGCGGGCGCCGGTGCCGAGGCCGGTGCCGAATCGGCCCGGCCCGGCCCGGCGGCGATCGTGCTGACCATCCCGGGCACGTCCTGACAAGTCGTCAGTCCCCGGCATCTCGCGCCGCATTCGGGTGCTCCTGTCGCTCGTTCGAAGCCCTGGAAGCCGCGTCGCGCGGGGGCCGATCATCCGGTCGTCCATCCTTGCGCCGATACGGCCCTCGGGCGCCCGCCCCGCATCGTCCCGCCGGTCGGCGGACACGTCGTGCGCGAGCCCCGATCACGCTTCGCGGGAGGTTCTCTTGCTCAGAGCGACATGGCGCGACCGGCTCCGGCGAGCCGGCGGACGACTGCTTCCGCCACGGCCGGCGGCTCTCGCGGGGATGTTCGTGCTCGGGACCGGACTGTTTCCGGTGTCCGGTCCGGTCACGGTGCCGGCCGAGGCCGCCGTCCCCCCGTCCTGTGGCCCCTCGCCCGCGGTGACGCCCTTCCTCGACGACGTGCGGCAACCGCCGGTCGCCGCACCGGACGGACAGGACCATTACACCCTCACGGCGGGCGTCCACCACACCCACCGGTTCAGCAGCGCGTGGGGGCCGACCAAGACCCTGGCCTACAGCACGGCCAACGCGGCCATGGACTACCTCGGGCCGACCATCGTCACCCGGAAGGACCGCCCCATCAAGGTGCGGGTCGTCAACGCCCTGCCCGCGGCCGGGACGGCGGTCTTCCCGTTCGACCAGCCCCGCGACGAGAACACCATCACCACACATCGCCATGGCGGTCTCCAGCCCGCGGACAGCGACGGCGTCCCGGTCCCCAACGGCGCGGAGGTGCCCCCGGGGGGATCGCAGACCCAGGAGTACCCGAACCACCAGGCGGCGGCGACCGTCTGGTACCACGACCACGCCGACGCGCACGACTCGTACCACGTCTACGAGGGCCTGGCCGGACTGGCGCCCCACACCGACGAACTGGAGCCGTCGTTCGGACTGCCCCAGGGCGACTTCGCCAAGGCGTACGTGCTCCAGGACAAGTCCTTCAACGCCGACCACTCGCTGTGTTACACGCACGCCGACCCGGAGTTCTTCGGCGACCTGCCGGTGATCAACGGGACCATCGCCCCCAAGCAGGCCGTACAGCCGCGGCGCTACACCTTCACTCTGGTGAACGGCTCCGACTCGCGCTTCTACCACCTCAGCCTCCAGCCGGCCGACGGATCGCGTGCGGCAGCCGCGCCGGCCATGACCGTGGTCGGCAACGACGTGGGCTATCTGCGGCATCCCGCTCCCGTCGGCGACCTGCTGATCTCCCCCGGAGAGCGCTACAAGGTGGTCGTCGACTTCACCGGTCACGAAGGGCAGCGGTGGGTGCTGGCCAACGACGCCGCCGCGCCCTACCCCGGCCCGAACACCGCCGCCCTGATTCCCCGGCTGATGCGCTTCGACGTGGCGCGCGCCGTGACGTCCCCGGACCGCTCACGCGTACCGGGGACGATCGTGGAGACCAACAACGACGAGTCGCTGACCGGGCAGTTGGCGAAGGCACGGCTCCGGACCGTGCAGGCCGCGGAGAGCACGCCCGGCGTCGCGCAGCTCGGGGACGCGAACCGGCTGCTCAACTACTTCGACGCCGCCACCGAGACGCCGCAGCTCGGCTCCACGGAGGTCTGGGCGATGCGCAACCGCACTCCGGACGCGCACCCCTTCCACGAACACCTCGCGGAGCTCCGTCTGATCGGACGGTGGCCCGTCGGCCAGTGGGACGCCGACGGGAAGCCCGTGCCCGGCACGGTGGGCGCCTTCGAGCCGGCGAAAGCCTACGAATCCGGGCCCAAGGACACCTTCGTGGCTCCACCGGACCACATCACCGCCTGGGTCGGCACGTACACCATCCCGGGCACATCGGTCTGGCACTGCCACATCCTCTCCCACGAGGACGGCGCCTCGACGGGTGGTGCCATCGAGATGATGCGCCCTCTGGTCATCGGCTCGGCACCGCAGCTCCGGCTTCCTCTCGTGCTCAGCCAGGCGCGTCTCGACCGGCTGGTCCGCAAGCCGTAGACGCGGGGCCGCCGGTCCGGCACCCGGCACCCCCGGCACCCCCGGCACCCCCGGGGCCCGGCACGGCATCCGCCACGTCCCCCGTCAGCCCGCAGGGCCGGACAGCGAGTCCGGCCCTGCGGCGTATCCGGGTCCGTCTCCCCGTCAGACCGGGCAGGGGCGGTATTCGAGGCTCAGTTCGCGGTCGACGGCGTAGCTGGTGCGCATCGCGGCGTCGGAGACCAGTTCCCAGGAGCCGTACTTGGCGTAGAGCTGGTCGGCGGTCGGGCCGAGGGGGTTGCCGTACTTTGCCTGGTTGCGCTCTTCGAGGATGCGGACCTCCGCGGGGGTCATGCCGGCGCGGGTGATCTCCTTGGCCTGGTTGCGCATGTCGACGAGTTCGCGGGCGACCTCCTCCTCGGTGGCGCCCGCCGCGCGCATGTCGGCCTCGGTGCGGTGCATGTCCTCCAGGAGCTGGTGGTAGCGCATGCGGATGCGCTGGGCCTCGACCTTCTCGTCCATCGGCATGACGCGGATCCGGCACACCACCGGGTCGGTACTGGGACAGGGGTCGTTCGCCGGGACCGGGCGGGCGAGCGGGGCCGTGATGATCGAGCCGCAGGCCTCCGCCGCGGCGGCCGTGGCCGAGACCCCGGTGGTCAGAACGGCGACGGCCGCCACGAACGGCGCGAGCGCGGGCAGCAGCGCTCGGCGCGACAGCGAACGGGAGAGGGAGGGGAGGGCGAAGGGGAACGGGGAGGAAAGGCGCATGGGCGCATCCTCGAAGGCCGCGCCCGGGCCCTTCACGCAGGCGCACCGCCGATCACCCTGAGGGGTGACCCGCGCTCCGGATCACGCCCCGGAGCGCGCTCACAGCGCGCGCTGGAACTCGTGTGCCTCGTGGGTCGGGAGGTAGCCGAGAACGTCGTTGACGCGGCGCATGTACGGGTTGGTGTCGGCGGTGTCGGTGACGAGTCCGGCCAGTCCCGGCTGCCGCTCGCGCGCCCGTACGATCGACGCCGCCTTCATCCAGCGGGCGAGGCCGTGGCCGCGGTGTTCGGGCAGGACGGCCGTCCCGTAGTGCAGGCCGTCGCCGGTTCCATCGCCCGGCGTCACCAGTTCGGTGAACCCGACGACGGCCCCGTCCGCCTCGGCCACCGCCGCCACCGTGTGCAGCACTTCGCCGCGCCCGGCGACCGCGGCCGCCGCCGCCCGTACCCGTTCGAGGTCCCAGACCACCCGGCCGTAGTCGACCGTCCCCGTCGGCATGTCGTCCATGGCCCGGCGCGACGCCACATAGCTGCCGGCCAGGTCGTCCGGCACCAGGCCCGTCCACTCCACCAGCCGGTAGCCAGGGTGTTCCTGCCGCGTGAGCGCGGTCAGGAAGGGCAGGTCGGCGTCGACCAGCGGCAGCCGCGCGTACGTCAGCCGCATCGCCACGCCGAACTCCCGCGCGGCGAGGAACGCCGCGCCGGGCGACCCGGCCTCCGCCTGCGCGACCAGGCTGCGCCGCCCGTCCTCGCGCGCCGCCGCGACGGCCGCGTCGAGCAGCAACGACCCGGCGCCGTGGCGGCGTTCGGCCGGATGGACCCGTACGTCCACCCCGGCCAGATGGCGCTGGCCGTCCTTCGTGAAGAACCGCAGGAACGCGTGCCCCAGCGGGGTTCCGTCCGGGCCGCTCGCCACCCAGGCGAGGCGGTGTCCGAGGGAGGTCGGTTCGGGGTCGGCGAGCGGGGTGAGGCGTATCGACACGTCGGTGACTCCGTCGTCAGGGTCGGGGATCCGCTCTGGGGAGGACCCGCCTGGGAACACCTGCCCAGGGAAATCCGGCCACAGGAGATCCGGCCAAGATCGAGAGGTGACGGTACGCCAGGCCGCCCCATGAGGTCCCGCCTTTTTCCCGGGGCGACCGTCCCTCACGGTCCCTGCCAGGCGGGCCGGTCAGCCCTTGACCTGCGCGGCTCCGCCCCCTGCTCCCCTCGCCCACCGGGCAAGCGGTCACTCGAAGTTGTCGCTCGCCAGCCGCAGCGCCAGCTCCTGGAGGATGTGCGCGGTGTCGGGATCCGCCCCGGTGGAGTCGTGGGCTTCGGCCACCGCGTCGAACGCCACGATGAAGCCGTTGACGAGCGCGCTCAGCGGCTCGGAGAGCTGGGCGAGGACCGCCATGCCGACCTCCTCGGCGCCCGCCCCCGCCGGCACCGCGAACTGCCCCGGGATCACCTCCCCGAGCAGGTCCGAGACGAGGCTCTCGTCGACCCCGCCGCGCAGCGCCGTCAGTGCGGCGATGGCCTTGAGTTTGATCTCGTTCTCGGTCACGCGCCGAGCCTAGGAGTCCGTACGGGCCGGGGGACGGGGGCACGCGACAGGCCGTCCGGAATTCATCGGAAAAAATCTTCGGTTCACCGATGAGTTTTCGATCAGGCCGCGGTCTGCCCTGTCCGTACGGGACACCACGTCACCGCGAACCGAGGAAGAGGTCCTGCCATGGCCGCCGCCACCGCCCCGAACCCCGCCGGCTACTTCCCCTCCATCGAGAAGAAGTACGGGCGTCCCATCGCCGAGTGGCTGGAGCTCATCGAGGCCTCCCCGCTCGTCAAGCACATGGAGCTCGTGAAGTGGCTGAAGACCGAACACGGTCTGGGCCACGGTCACGCCAACGCCCTCGTCGCCTACTCTCGCAACCTCTAGGCCGAGCCCGCAAAGCCTCCCCCCAGGGCTTCGCCTGGGAGGTGCCCCCAGCCCGCGACGCCTGGCACGCACTCCCCCGTAGCCCTTCGGGCACGGGAGGTGCCCCCACGCCGCGGGCCCTGCCCTGCGGGCAGACGACGCTGCTTTCCGGACACGACCTGGCCGGACCGGGCCTGGAGACCGTATGACCCTGAACACCCCTGAGGACCCTCAGTCCCTGAAGGCCCGTAGGGAATGGACGACGCGCACCCTGATACGTGACGGGGTGCGGCTCTCCCTCCGCGACTGGTGTCCGGAGGGCACAGAGGGTACGGAGGCCACCACCCGGCCGCCGCTGCTTCTGCTGCACGGGCTCGCCGGCCACGCCGGTGAGTGGGACGTGATCGCCCGTCGGCTGCGCGCCGACGGCCACCGGGTGGTCGCCCTCGACCAGCGCGGGCACGGCGCGAGCGAGCGGCGTCCACGGGACGTCTCGCGCGAGGCGCACGTCGCCGACGCCCTCTTCGTGATCGAAGAACTCCGGCTGGAACGGCCGGTGTTGATCGGCCAGTCGTACGGCGCCCACGCCGCCCTGCTGACCGCCGCCGCGCACTCCGCCCTGCTGTCCGCGGCCGTCCTGGTCGAGGCCGGCCCAGCCCGCACCACGCCCGGGACCGTGGCGGAGGTCGGCAGCTGGCTGCGGGCCTGGCCGGTGCCGTTCCCGACGCGGGAGGCGGCGGTCGCGCACCTCGGCGGCGGGCCCGTGGGGGAAGGCTGGGCGGACGGCCTGGAGGTACGGGACGACGGACTGTGGCCCAGGTTCGTCCCCGAGGTGATGACCGCCGCGCTCGCCGAGAACACCGGGCGCGACCGCTGGGAGGAGTGGGACGCGATCGCCGTGCCCGTCCTCGCCGTCCTCGGCCGGCACGGCATCATCCCGGCGGAGGAGTACGAGCGAATGGCGGGACGGCAGCCGGCGCGGCTGTACGGGTCCGGCGTCCCGGGCACCGGGCACGACCTGCACCTGGAGCGGCCGGAGGTGCTGCACGCCGTGATCGCGGATTTCCTCTCCGGACTCCCGTCCCGGCCGCCCTCCGCGCGATAGAACGAACCCATGGGTGAACCAAGGGTGATCGGCTCCGAGGAGCGCCGGGCGCGGCTCGCGACACGGCACCGGCTGGCCGGGGCCGCGCGGGCGACGACGGCCGAAGAGGTCGCGGACGCGCTGGTGGCGCTGCACGGCACGGATCCGGCGACGGTGTTCCTCGCCGTCGGCGCGCGCCTCGCGGACGACGGCACGGATCCGGTCGCGAGGACCGAGCGGGCGCTGTACGAGGAGCGGACGCTGGTCCGGATGCACGGCATGCGGCACACCGTCTTCGTCGTGCCGTCCGGGCTCGCCGCCGCCGTGCACTCCTCCTCCGCCGAGGCGGCCGGCGTCCGCGAACGCGCCCGTCTCCTCGCGCACTTGGCGGCGGGCAGCGACTACGACGAGCCGTGGCTCGCCGAGACCGAGCGCCTGGTCCTCGCCGAACTGGCGGCGCGGGGCGAGGCGACCGGGACCGAACTCGGCGCCGCCGTCCCGCGATTGCGGGCGACGTACGTGTACGGGGTCGGCACCCGCCAGGAGGGACCGCAGTCCGTCGGCACCCGCGTCCTGCGGATACTCGGGATGCGCGGCCTGATCGTCCGGGGCCGCCCGCAGGGCGGCTGGACGTCGAACCGCTTCCGCTGGTCGGCCGCGCCGGAGGGGGCCACGGCGGCCGCCCCGCCGCCCGCCGAGGCGCGCGCGGAGCTCGTACGGCACTGGCTGGCCGCGTACGGGCCGGCGACGGAGGCCGACCTGAAGTGGTGGACGGGCTGGACGCTGACGGACGTACGGCGTGCCCTGGGCGCGCTCGACGCCGTACGGGTGACCCTCACGGGGGCGGGGGCCGGGGCGAGGACGGGACCGGGTTCGTACTGCCCGACGACCTCGACCCCGTACCGTCCCCGGACGAACCGTGGGCGGCGCTGCTCCCCGCGCTCGATCCGACGGCGATGGGCTGGCAGGAGCGCGACTGGTATCTCGACCCGGCCCACCGTCCGCTCCTCTTCGACCGGAGCGGGAACATCGGGCCGACGGTGTGGTGGAACGGCCGGATCGTGGGCGGCTGGGCGCAGCGCCCGGACGGCGGGATCGTGTGGCGGCTGCTGCCGGACGCGGAGGACGCCACGCGCGCCACGCGCGCCACGCACACCAAGGGCACGGCGAAGGGCGGCCGGACGGCTCTCGTACGGGCGGTGGAGGCGGAGGCGGCGCGGCTGGCCGGCCGGCTCGGCGAGGTCCGGGTCACCCCGCGCTTCCGTACCCCGCTGGAGAAGGAGCTGTCCGCCGGCTGACCGGACCGGCCCCTCCGGGTCGTCCTCGCTCCGGGTCGTCCTCGCTCCGGGTCGTCCTCGCTCCGGGTCGTCCCCCCTTTCGGGTGGCGTCCCCCGGGGGATCGGACCAAGCGCCGGGCGGTCCGGCCCGGCTCTGCCGTCTCCTGTGAAGGACCCACCCCGACGGTCCGCGGTGGTCCACGGTCCGCGGTGGTCCGGTGGTCAGGAAGAGGAGGCAGGAGAAGGTCATGAAGTACCTGGTGATGGTGCAGGGCGCCCAGGCCGACTACGACGCGATGCGAGGGCAGTCCTCCGGGCACAGCCCGGCGTGGAGCGAGCCGGAGCTGCGGGCGATGTTCGCGTACATGAACTCGGTCAACGACGACCTCCGGGACAGCGGCGAGCTCGTGGACGCGCGGGGGCTCGTCGAGCCCGCCCGGACCCGGTTCGTCACCGCGGACTCCGAGGGACGGCCGGTGGTCCAGGAGAACCCCTACGGGGCGACGACGGAGGTGACGGCCGGGTACTGGGTGCTGGACTGCGCGACCCCGGAGCGGGTCGCCGAGATCGCGGCCCGCGTCGCCCAGTGTCCGCAGCCGGCCGGTGCGCCGGAGTACCCGGTGGTGATCCGCCCGGTCGACGAGGGCGAGGGGCCGGAGGCCGGCTGACGGCCGCGCGCCGCGGCCCCCGGCACAGCGACGGACCCGTACGGATCGCCCCTCACGTGGCGACCCGTACGGGTCCGTTTCACTGCGGCCGCGCGGCGAAGAACCGCCGGGGCTCACTTACCGCCGTTGTTGAGGCGGTTCAGGGTGGCGGAGAGGTCGACGCCGCAGGAGGTGGCGCGGTTGTAGGGCAGCTTGCCGAGCATCGCCGCCATGCCGCAGGTGTTGGTCAGGGCGGAGAAGACGAGGCCGCCGGCCACACCGGCCGAGAGCAGCTGGAAGAGCGGGTGGACCAGGACGCCGAGGAGCAGGCCCAGCAGGACGAGCGAACCGGCGGCCAGACGGACCTGGCGGTCCATGGCCCACGGGACGCGGACGGGGCCGCCGGCCGGGCGGTCGAGGGCGTTGCCGCGGGAGGCCCAGCCGCTGGTGCCGCCGACCAGGTCGAGGGTGGGGATGCCCTCGGCGGCGAGCTGCGCGCAGGCGTTGCGCGAGCGGTTGCCGGACTGGCAGACGATGAGCAGCTCGCCGCGCGACGCGGCCTCCTTCAGGGAGGGAAGGGCGTGCTTGAGGCGGTCGAGCGGGATGTTCATGGCGCCGGGCAGGTGGCCGCCCGCGTACTCGCCGGGCGAGCGGACGTCGATGACGGTCAGCTCGTCGAGGCGGGTGCGGATCTGGTCGGCCTCGACGGTGCGGGTCGTGGTGGTCATGGCAGGTGTCATCCTTGGTCTTCGACGGGACCCCGGATCGGGGGGTAACTTACCCCCGGGGGTATCTGTGGAGGAGTGGTTGTGGAACTGGATCTCGCGGGCGCCGAGCTGAAGGCCGTACTGAACCGGCTGCGCCGGGCACAGGGGCAGATCGCCGGAGTCATCCGGATGATCGAAGAAGGCCGCGACTGCGAGGAGGTCGTGACCCAGCTGGCCGCCGCTTCCCGGGCACTGGACCGGGCCGGCTTCGCGATCATCGCGACCGGTCTCCAGCAGTGCCTGACCGACATGGAGAAGGGAACGCGGACCGGGGAGGACCCCGACCAGATGCGGGCCAGGCTGGAGAAGCTGTTCCTCTCGCTGGCCTAGGCCGGGATCCTGATCCTGATCCGGGTCACGGCCCGAGTCCGGGTCCGGCTCCGGGCCGCGTCACGAGCGCGAGCTCGTGCGTCATCCCGGCCCGGCCGCTCGGCGGCTCTCGGCTAGATGAGCAGGTCGACCAGCATCACCACCGCCACCAGGAGCAGCATCACGCCGAAGATCCGGCGCAGCTTGTCTCCGGGGATACGTTTCGCCAGCCGCCGCCCGTCCCAGGCACCGAGCACCGCCGCGCCCGTGAACGGGGCGACGATCCGCCAGTCCATGTGCGCGGCACTGCCGAACCGCGCGAGCAGGGCGACCAGCGCGTTGGCCCCCACGACGAAGAGGCTGGTCCCGACGGCCGGACGCATCTTCAGGCCGACGACCTGGACGAGCGCCGGCACCGTGAGGAACCCGCCGCCGACACCCAGGACACCGGTCACGGCACCCAGTCCGGCACCCGCGCCCGCGACGGCCGGCGTCGAACGCCGTACCGCCTCGGCCTCCGGGGTCCGGCGGACCATCCGTACCGCCGCGAAGCCCGCCACCAGGGAGAAGCCAAGGGTCAGCAGCCATTCCGGCAGCCGGGCGGAGGCCAGTCCGCCGAGTGCCGCGGGCACGATTCCGGCGGCCGCGAAGAGCGCGCCGGTGCGCCAGCGCACTTGACCGTCCCGCGCATGTCCGTACAGTGCGGTCGCGGAGGTCGCGAGCACGATGAACAGACTCGCCGTGGCAGCGGCGGTCGGGGTGAGGCCGAGCAGGTAGATCAGCGCTGGGACGGCGAGCACACTGCCGCCTCCGCCGAGTGCCCCGAGCGAAAGCCCGACGACGGCACCGGCCGCGAGGGCGATGAGCAAACCTGCACTCCTTCCAGGAACGGGACCCCCGATAGTCCCTCGTTACCCCCCGGGGTATACAGCCGACCATAACAGAAACAGAAGTACCCCCGGGGTATACGACCCCGGGGGTACATCACATTCGCGGCGCGTGGTGCGCGAGGCACCCGTGCGTGGCGCGCGTCAGTCGGCCGCGAGACCGTTCAGGCGCTTGGCGATCTTCGTCAGGCGCGCACCCTGGTAGCGGGCGGCGGCGAGGACGTTCTCGCCCGGCTCGCCGTTGGCGCCCGGGTGGGCGGTGCCGTAGGGGTTGCCACCGGCCGCCGAAACGGACGGGTCGGTGAAGCCGGGCGAGACGATGACCGAGCCCCAGTGGTGGAAGGTGTTGTAGAGCGCGAGCAGCGTGGACTCGTTGCCGCCGTGCAGGTTGCCGGCACTGGTGAAGCCGGTGGCCGGCTTGTCGGCCATCACGCCGCGCTGCCACTGGCCGCCGCTGATGTCGATGAACTGCTTGAGCTGGGCGCTGATGTTGCCGAACCGGGTCGGCGAGCCGAGCGCGTACGCGTCCGCCCACTCGAGGTCCTCCAGCGTGGCGACCTCGACCTGGTCCACGGTGGCGTCCACGTGGGCGCGCCAGGCCGGGTTCGAGTCGATCGCGGCGTCCGGGGCGAGCTCGGCCACCCGGCGCAGCCGCACCTCGGCGCCGGCCTTCTCGGCGCCCTCGGCGACCGCCTGGGCGAGCTGGTGGACGTTCCCGGTGGCCGAGTAGTAGATGACGGCGACCTTGACGGACATGCTGAGCCCTCCTGAGGACCTGGGAAAAGACCTGGAACAACGCCCCTGGAAGAAACGGATTGCTTTCCGCTTCGATGGATGAGACTAAACGGAGGACTATCCGTTTCGCAAGGGCCCCAGGTATGCTCGAAGTGACGAGGCGACCAAGGGGGAGGCGCGGGCGGCCGCCGGACGGCGCGCCGCCGAAGCCGGGAGCACGCGCGGACGAGAGCCGGGACGAAAGGCGGGCACCAGCCGATGAGCACCAACGAACCGCAGGCCACCACGGGTCCGGCGGAGCGGCCGGTGGGACGGGAGACCGAGCGGAGGACCGAGCGGGCGGCGGTACGGGCCGCCGTGACGCCGTCGAGCCGGCCCGTACCCGCGCTCACCCTGCTCCCGACGCCCGGCGACCCCGCCCCGAGCGCGCCGACGCCGCCCGCAACCGCCGCAAGATCCTCGACGCGGCCGCCCGGATCGTCGCCGAGGAGGGACCCGGCGCCGTCACCATGAACCAGGTCGCGCACGCGAGCGGCATCGGCGTCGGCACGGTCTACCGCCGCTTCGGTGACGTCTCGCAGCTGCTGTGGGCGCTGCTCGACGACCGCGAGCGCCGGTTCCAGGAGGCGTATCTGAGCGGCCCGCCGCCGCTCGGCCCCGGCGCGCCCGCCGCGCGGCGCCTCGACGCCTTCCTCGACGCGTACGTGGACCGCGTCGTCGAGCAGGGCCCGATCCTGCTCGCCGCCCAGTCCGCGGCGCCGACCGCCCGCTACACCAACGGCGCCTACCTCGCCACGCACGCCCACGTCACCCTGCTGGTCGCCGAGGCCCGCCCGGACGCCAACGCGCCCCTCCTCGCCCACCTCCTCCTGGCCCCCTTCTCCCCGAGCCTGATCCACCACCTGACGGAGGAACGCCACCTGACGGCGGACGAGCTGAAGGCGGGCATGCGCCAACTGCTCCACGGCGACGCGCCACTCGACCTCCACGGCACTCACGGCACTCACGGCACTCACGACGCTCACGAGACGCGCTAGAGGGGCGTCGACGGGGTCGACAGCGGGACATATGCCAGGCCGTCGTATTCCGTCGCCGGAGTCGTCGGCATGGAGTTCCAGTGGTAGACGCCGCGGGCGACATAGGCGCCGTACGAGCGGCTCGCCAGGGTCTCGTGCGGCCAGGACTCGGCCGACGCGCGCAGATCGTGTACGTACGGGCCCCGGCCGCCGGCCCCGAGCCGTGCCTCCAGCGAGCCGGGCGGAGGCGGGCCGACGCGGTTGACGGCGACGGGTGAGGGGCGTCTCGTCCGCGGGCCCCAGGGGCCCGGCCACATCCGGCGGGCCCGGAAGGCGCCCTCGCCGAAGAAGAGGCCGAGGGCGTAGTACGCGGAGCCGTACCGCTCGCGCAGCCGCGCGCCCAGCGAGGCGCCCTGGACGGCGATGTGGCCGTTGTGGGCCCAGAGCGCGATCCGCGCGTCCGGGTCGGCGGTGAGCAGTTCGCCGACCGCGTCCGTCATATGCCCGTCGCGCACCCGCCCCACCTCGGCGGGCGACGCGCAGGTGACGACGTCCGCCGCCCGCACCAGGATCCGCGCGTGGCGCTCTCCTTCCGCGTCGGCCGGCACCAGCGCCCGTACGAGAGCCGTCAGTTCGTCACGTCGCTCCGGATACTGCCCCGGATGCGCCTCCGCCAGGACCGCGAGCCCGTCGGCGCTCCCACCCCGGCCCCCTTGCCGTCCGTCCCGCCGGAGGCGAAGTACGCCACCGACGCCGCGCACCGCTGGGCGTCGATGCCCGCGAATCCGACCTGGTCGGCCGCCGCCCGGCCCCGGTTGTAGGCGCGCAGCCAGTCGAGCAGGTCCAGCACCTCACGGGTCCGCCAGACCCAGAAGCCGAGCCCGGTCAGGGCCGCGGCCCCGTCGGCCGCCGTGCCCCGGCCCCGTACGTACGCGTCGACCGCGGGTGCGGCCGAGGCGCTGGCCTCCATCGCGAAGGTACGGAAGCCGTGTGCGGTGACCAGGTACTCCACCAGCCGGTGCTTCAGCCGGAAGAACTCCGCCGTGCCGTGCGTGGACTCGCCGAGGCCGACCACCCGCACCCCGCCCCCGCGGCCGGAGCACGCACCGCCGCACCCAACTGCCCTAACCCGTCCAGGTCGTTCATGCGTGCGACGCTACCCCGGGTGCCGCGTCGGAATCCGGCGGCGCGGGACGGAGGCGGCCAGTAGTGTCGGCGGGATGTTCGCTGAGCTCGCACCCCATGACGAAGGCATGCTCGACGTCGGCGACGGGAACCACGTGTACTGGTCCGTCGCCGGAAACCCCGAAGGAAAGCCCGCGCTCGTCGTCCACGGCGGCCCCGGCTCCGGCTCGTCCCCGAACGCGCGCCGGGTCTTCGACCCCGCGGTCTACCGGATCGTCCAGTTCGACCAGCGCGGCTGCGGTCGCTCCACCCCGCACGCGAGCGACCCGGCCACGGACCTGTCCGTCAACACCACCGACCACCTGATCGCCGACATGGAACGGCTGCGGATCCACCTCGGCATCGACCGCTGGCTGCTGTACGGCGGCTCCTGGGGGTCCACGCTGATCCTGGCCTATGCCGAGACGCACCCGGAGCGCGTCACCGAGATCGTGATCGCGGCCGTCACCACCACGCGCCGCTCCGAGACGGCCTGGCTGTACGAGGGCGTCGGACGGTACTTCCCCGAGGCGCACGAACGGTTCCGGGCCGGAGCGGACGCGCCCCCGCACACCGGAGGCCAGGACCTCATCAGGGCATATGCCGCCCTGATGAACCATCCCGACCGCTCCGTACGGGAGAAGGCGGCGGCCGACTGGTGCACCTGGGAGGACGCCGTCCTGTCGCTGGAGGGCCAGGGCACCCCGTACATGGACCGCGTCGACGACACCCGGCTCGGCTTCGTCCGCATCTGCGCGCACTACTTCGCGCACGGCGCGTTCCTGGAGGAGGGCGCGCTGATCCGGGACGCCCACCGGCTGGCCGGCATCCCCGGCGTCCTCGTGCACGGACGGCTCGACCTGGGCGGGCCGGCCGCCACCGCCTGGGAACTGGCCCAGGCCTGGCCGGACGCCGAGCTGCACATCGTGGCCTCGGGCGGGCACCTCGGCGTCGACGGGACCCGTACGCACGTGAAGGACGCCCTCGCCCGCTTCGGGACGGCGACAGGTACGGCGGCGGATACGGCGACGGATACGGCGACGACGGGGGCGACACGTACGGCGGCGACGGAGACCACGCCGGAGCGGTAGGCCCGACACAACGGTGGGCCCGACACAACGGCAGGCCCGACGGCCCGGTCCGCCCCGTGCCCCGCTCGCCGGGCGGGCCGGGCCGCCCGGCGTGATGATCGGGGTATGAGCCCCGAGATCCACCTCGCCCAGCAGCCCGAGGCCGACGCGCTCCTCGGCCGCTCCCCGCTCGCCGCGCTCGTCGGCATGCTCCTGGACCAGCAGGTGCCGATGGAGTGGGCGTTCTCCGGCCCGTACACCGTCGCCACCCGCCTCGGCCGGGACGACCTGGACGCGGGCGAGATCGCCGCCCAGGACCCGGAGGCCTTCGCCGCGCTGCTCTCCGAGAAACCGGCCGTGCACCGCTATCCGGGCTCCATGGCCCAGCGGATCCAGCAGCTGTGCCGCTTCCTCGTGGACGAGTACGGGGGCGACGCGGAGGCGGTGTGGCGCGGCGTGGCCACCGGACCGGAGCTGCTGGCCCGGCTGGAGGCGCTGCCCGGGTTCGGCGAGCAGAAGGCGCGGATCTTCCTGGCGCTGCTCGGCAAGCAGTACGGCGTACGGCCCGAGGGGTGGCGGGAGGCGGCCGGCGCGTACGGGGAGCCGGACTCCTACCGTTCGGCCGCCGACATCACCGGGCCGGAGTCGCTCGCCAAAGTCCGGGCCCACAAACAGGAGTTGAAGGCCGCCGCCAAGGCCGCCAAGACGGCGGGGAGCAAGCCGAGGGCGGCGGAGGTCACGCCGAAGAAGGCCGCGCCCTCCACCAAAAAGGCTTAAAGCACCGGGAATTGTCCATTCCCCATGCCAATCCTGTGCCGCACGGCAGAAATTGTGACGAACCTGTTCACAAGAACACCTCGCTGTCGCTAGCTTCCCCTCAACCTCGCACTTACCGGGAAGGACTTCTGTGAACGCCTCGCAGCGCAGAGCCGCCGCCGTTCTGGCCGCCGCCGCCCTCGCCACCCCGCTGGTCCTCGCCGGCCCCGCCACCGCCACCCCCGCTCCCGGGGCCGCGGAGGCCCGCGACGCCGCGAAGCTGGCGAAGAAGCTGGTCGGCGAGACCACCGCCAAGGACGCCTTCCGGCACCTCCAGAAGTTCCAGGCGATAGCCGACTCGGCCGGCGGCAACCGCGCGGCCGGTTCGCTCGGCCACGACGCCTCGGCCGCGTACGTGTACTCCCAGCTCAAGCAGGCCGGTTACAACGTCTCGTACCAGAAGTTCGACTTCGTCTACACGGAGACGCAGGCCGAGAAGGCCGCCGTCGTCTCCCCCGCGCCGCGCGACCTCGCGATCATCGCGATGACGTACACCGCCTCCACCCCGGCCGGCGGCATCCAGGCCGACCTCGCCGCCGTCCCGGTCGACGCCGACGGCACCACCGGCTGCGAGCCGGGCGACTTCGCCTCCGGCACCTTCACCGGGAAGATCGCGCTCGTCAAGCGCGGCGGCTGCTCCTTCGCCGTCAAGCAGGCGAACGCCGCCGAGGCCGGCGCCGCCGGCGCGATCATCTACAACAACACCGACGGCACCCTGAACGGCACCCTCGGCGAGGCCGGTGCCGGCAAGGTCCCGACCGGCGGCATCACCCAGGCGGAGGGCGAGCGGCTCGCCGCCGACCTCGCCAAGGGCCCGGTGAAGCTGTCCCTGGACATCCGCCAGCTCCAGGGGACGCGCAGCACGAACAACGTCATCGCGGAGACCAAGGGCGGCAACGCCGCCAACACCGTGATGCTCGGCGCCCACCTCGACTCCGTCACCGACGGCCCCGGCATCAACGACAACGGCTCCGGCTCCGCCGGCCTCCTCCAGACCGCCCTGGAGCTCGCCAAGGCCACCGACAAGGGCAAGGACAAGGTCCGCAACAAGGTCCGCTTCGCCTGGTGGTCCGCCGAGGAGTACGGCCTGCTCGGCGCCGAGCACTACGTCGCCAACATGAGCTCCCTCGACAAGAAGGAGGTCAAGCTCTACCTCAACTTCGACATGATCGCCTCGCCGAACTACGGGCTCTTCGTCTACGACGGCGACGACTCCGACGCCGAGGGCTCGGGCGCCGGCCCCGCCGGTTCCGCCCAACTGGAGCGCGGCATCAGCGACTTCCTCGACAAGCGCGGCGTCCCGCACGAGGGCACCGACTTCGACGGCCGCTCCGACTACGGTCCGTTCATCGACGCGAACATCCCCTCCGGCGGTACCTTCACCGGCGCCGAGGGCATCAAGACCGCGGCCCAGGCGAAGAAGTTCGGCGGCCAGGCGGGTGTCGCGTACGACGTGAACTACCACGCCAAGGGCGACGACATCCACAACATCAACATGCGGGCGTTCGAGATCAACATCGGCGTCATCGCCAACGCCGTCGGCACCTACGCCCACGACATCAGCTCCCTGAAGAAGCCGGTCGCGGCCCAGGGGAACGGCTACGGCGCCGCCCAGGACGCCGGTCGCGGCACGGGCAGTGGCACGGGCAGCGGCGGGATGCACACCGGTCACGCCGGCGTCGCGGAGTAGTGGAGTAGTGGAGTAGTGGAGTAGTTTTTCCCGGTCTCCCTCCCGGTCACCTTCCTGGTCCCCTTCTTGGTCCCCTTCCGGCTGCGCGCCCCGACCCCGCGGCCTAGCGTCGCCTCAGGGGGCAGAGCTGAGAGGTGACGCGCAATGGCGGGCAAGTTCGAGGTCTACAAGGACAAGGCGGACAAGTACCGGTTCCGTCTCAAAGCGGGCAACGGCGAGATCATCGCGGTGGGCGAGGCGTACGAGAGCAAGGCCTCCTGCCTGCACGGCATCGAGTCGGTGAAGGCGAACGCCCCCTCCGCCCCGGTGGTCGAGAAGGAGAAGGCGACGCCGTAAGAGCCGTAAGTGCCGTAAGAGTCGGGAAGTTCCCGGTCCCGCCGCTCCTTCGCGGCGGGACCTCGGCCTGTCCACGGAGGCCGTACCGCAGCCGTACCGATGCCATACATACGAATCGGTCCCGATTTGCCCCGGCATCGCACCGAGTTCGCGTGGCTGCGCCGGGAGCCGCGGGCCCGGTAGGCTTTCCGTGTGATCTTCAAGCGCATCGGAAACGGCAGGCCGTATCCCGACCACGGCCGGGAAAGCACCCGGCAGTGGGCGGACGTGGCACCGCGCCCGGTCCGCCTCGACCAGCTGGTGACGACCAAGGGCCAGCTGGATCTGGAGACGCTGCTCGCCGAGGACTCCACCTTCTACGGCGACCTCTTCGCGCACGTCGTGAAGTGGCAGGGCGATCTCTACCTGGAGGACGGACTGCACCGCGCGGTCCGCGCCGCGCTCCAGCAGCGCCAGGTGCTGCACGCGCGCGTACTGGAACTGGGCTGACCCGCCCCGTACGGTCCGGACGCCCCGGGCCGTACGGCCCCGCGGCCAGGGGTGCGGGGGCCGGGTGGGATGACCCTTTCGGGCCCACTTCACGCCCGTCCGGACGCGATCACATGATCATCCAGTAGGCATCCCCGACAGCCCGCACTACGCTGCGTCCATGAGCATGCTCACTCCCCCCGGAATGGGCGGAAAGTACCGCATCACGGGGGATGTCTATCCCCGTATGCGCCGCCCCCAGCGTCGGCGCAGGATCGTTCTCGGGGCGGCGGCCGCCGTGCTCGTGCTCGGCGCGGCCGGCTGGGGGACGTACCAGCTCGTCGACGTCTTCTCCGGCGGCGACGGTAAGAAGACGACGGCCGCCGGCAAGCCCAGCGACTGCAAGCCCGCGCCCAAGCCGACCGCACCGCCCGCCGCGGCGCTCCCGAAGCCGGCCCAGATCACCGTGAACGTCTACAACGCGACCCCGCGCGGCGGCCTCGCGAAGGCGACCGCGGACGAGCTGAAGAAGCGCGGCTTCCTCATCGGGAAGGTGGGCAACGCGCCCGCCGCCCTCGACAAGAAGGTCCCCGGCACGGGCCTGCTGCTCGGCGCGCCCGGCGCGACCAAGGGCATGTTCTCCGTCGTCGGCACCCAGCTCAAGGGCGCGACGACGAAGGTCGACACCCGCACCACCGCGGACGTCGACTTCGTCATCGGCACGGCCTTCAAGCAGCTCGACCCCAAGGCCGCGGCGGACGCCGCCCTCACCGCCCTGAACAAGCCGAAGCCGGCCCCCGGGCGCTGCTGACCCCGCCGCGGCCGGTACAGCACGAAGGGCGCCCGTCCCCCTCGTACATACGAGGGGGACGGGCGCCCTTGCGCCCTCGCGTGTCGCGGGGGAGGACTAGTCGGCGGTGCCGTACATGCGGTCGCCCGCGTCGCCGAGGCCCGGCACGATGTAGCCGTTCTCGTTGAGCCGCTCGTCGACCGAGGCCGTCACGACGGTCACCGGCGTACCTGCCAGCTCGCGCTCCATGACCGCGACGCCCTCGGGGGCGGCGAGGAGCACGACCGCGGTGACATCGTCCGCGCCGCGCCGGATCAGTTCCTTGATCGCCGCGACGAGCGTGCCGCCGGTCGCCAGCATCGGGTCCAGGACGTACACCTGGCGGCCGGACAGGTCCTCCGGCATCCGCGTCGCGTAGGTCGACGCCTCCAGCGTCTCCTCGTTGCGGATCATCCCGAGGAAGCCGACCTCGGCGGTCGGGAGCAGCCGCACCATGCCGTCGAGCATGCCGAGACCGGCGCGCAGGATCGGGACCACGAGCGGGCGGGGGTACGAGAGCTTCACGCCGGCCGTCTTCGTGACGGGGGTCTCGATGTCGACCCGCTCGGTGCGCACGTCCCTGGTCGCCTCGTAGGCGAGCAGGGTGACCAGCTCGTCGGCGAGCCGGCGGAAGGTCGGGGAGTCCGTGCGCTTGTCGCGCAGAGTGGTGAGCTTGTGGGCGACCAGCGGGTGATCGACGACGTGGAGACGCATGCCTCAACAGTAGCCCGGCCGGTGACGGGCGCGGCACAGCGGCCGGGGTGACCCGCGGGGTGGTGCCGGCCCGGGGCGGCGGGGGAAGGTGGGGACACAGGGACCCAGCCGTGGGGTGGTGTGGCCGATGCCCGACCCGAAGAAGACGCCCGGAACGCCCGGAATGCCTGGTGAGGCGGCCGGAGCGGAGGCTTTCGACCCTCCGCCGCTCCCGAGGGAGTACCCACCGGCTTCGGGCCCTTCCCGGGCCTCCGGGTCGAACCCCGGGCCCAGCCCCGAGCTCGGGGCCGGGCTCGGGGCCGGGCCCGGCCCCGAGCCGGACACGCCGGACCCGGACGCGAACCCGGAGGCGGACCCGGAGGCGGACCCGGAGAGCGAGCGCCGGCGGCGGCGCGCGCAGTTCCTGCGCGACCTGCACGAGGCCAAGGCGCTGCGCGAACGCGTCCAGCCCCGGCGCGCCCGGGCGGCCCGGATGCGGCAGGCGATGCGGATGCGTTCGTTCCGGTGGTGAAGGGGCCGATCGAGGTAGTGCACCCGGGTGACCTGCGGGAAGTCCCGCGAGGCCGTGCGCCCCTGCGTGCGCCGGGGTCGCGCGCCCGCCCGATCGCGGTGTCGTTCAGACTGATGCACGACGCAAGAGCCGAAGACCTCTCCTGACGGCGAGGTTTCTGTCACGATGCCGATTGGGCGGGGCATCAGGAGCGCGCCGCCGGTCATCACACCTCTGGACAGTGGGAGAGTCAGGTGTACTTCGCCGCACTGCTCGCGCGCACCGAAGACGGGTGGGAAGCGAGCGATACAGAGCT
Source organism: Streptomyces laurentii (assembly GCA_002355495.1). Taxonomy (GTDB): domain Bacteria; phylum Actinomycetota; class Actinomycetes; order Streptomycetales; family Streptomycetaceae; genus Streptomyces; species Streptomyces laurentii. The sequence continues at coordinate 4,060,919 of AP017424.1, read as the reverse complement.
CGACGACGTGGAAACGCTGGCGGACCTCGCCGAACTGGCCCGTGAGGCCGCCGCCGACGACGGAGAGACCGTGATCGTCTTCATCGAGCAGGAGGACGCCTGGTTCGGCGTCGTCCGGGTCGACGGCGAGGACGACCCACGCGTGTTCGTCTCGAACGGCGCCGCCGCCGCCCGCTCCTCGTACGGGGAGATCCTCACCTCGGAGATCCTCGGCGACGAACCGGACGACGCACTCGACGAACTGACCGACCTGGACGGCACGGAGGACGGCGAGCCGGAGGCCGCGGACGAGGACGACGAGGCGGCGGACAGCGCCGCGGCCGTCGCCCCGCCCGGGCCGCTCGGCGAGACGCTCATCCTGGCCGACCTCGGCATGGACGAGCAGGCGCTGCTCGGTCTGGAGACCGGCGACGCCCTCGGGGAGATCGCGGACGCCATCGGCGCCGCGGACATCCTGGAGGCCGTCCGCTAGTGCCCCGCGCAGCACACGGCGAGGACACCGGCGCCGCCCCTCGCCCCGAACCCGTACGGGAGCCGATCCGGGAGCCGGTCCCGGAACCGGTCCATGAACCCGCCGCGGGATCCGGACCGGGCCCCGCGATGGACCCCGTAGGGGATCCCGTACGGGACCCCTGGCGTGCCCCGATGCGGTACGCGCTCGCCGAGGCCGACCTGGCCGCGCTGGCCGGTGACGTACCGGTCGGCGCGGTCGTGCTCGCCCCGGACGGCTCCGTCCTCGCCACCGGCCACAACGAACGCGAGGCGACCGGCGACCCGACCGCCCACGCCGAGGTGCTCGCCCTGCGCCGGGCCGCGGCGGCGACGGGCGAGTGGCGGCTGACCGGCTGCACGCTCGTGGTGACCCTGGAGCCCTGCGTGATGTGCGCGGGGGCCCTCGTCCAGGCGCGGGTCGAACGGGTGGTCTTCGGCGCCTTCGACGAGAAGGCCGGCGCGACCGGCTCGCTCTGGGACCTGGTCCGCGACCGCCGCCTCAACCACCGCCCCGAAGTGATCCACGGCGTACTGGAGGCGGAGTGCTCGGCCCAGCTGACCGCCTTCTTCCGCACCCGCTGACACCCGGCCGACGACCCCGCCGACCTGCGCGGGGATACGGATTTCAGTCCTGGGCGCCTTTGGGCTAAGCTCTCTCTCGGTAGCGTGTCCGAGCGGCCGAAGGAGCTCGCCTCGAAAGCGAGTGTGGGGAAACTCACCGAGGGTTCAAATCCCTCCGCTACCGCTCTCGAACCGCCCCTGATCTGCGACAGCAGGTCAGGGGCGGTTCTGCGTGTGCCCGCTCAGTCTCCCGGCGCCTCCCCCGGCTCCGTCGGCCCCTCCACTGATGCCGCCGGCCCCACCGGCTCCTCGCGCTCCTTGGCCAGACGGGCGGTCAGCCGGAGGACGGCGTCGTTGGCCGCCGGGTCGCCGACGGTGACGCGGACGCCCTCGCCCGCGACGGCGCGGACGAGGATGCCCTCGCGGGCCGCCGCCGCGACGAAGGCGGCCGAGCGGGAGCCCAGCGGCAGCCAGCAGAAGTTGGCGGCCGACGGCGCCACCTCCCAGCCCTGCCCGCGCAGTTCCGCGGTGAGCCGGTCCCGTTCGGCGACGACGCGGTCCACGCGCGCGTACACCTCGGACCGCCGGGCGAGAACGGTCCGCGCGGCCGCCTCGGCGACGGTGCCGACGGCGAAGGGCAGCAGCCGGGTGCGCAGGACGTCCGCCACCTCGCGGCGGGCGAGCGCGAAGCCGACGCGCAGGCCGGCCAGCCCGTACGCCTTCGAGAAGGACCGGAGGACCACCACGTTCGGCAGGCCGCGGTAGACGTCCGGCCCGTCGAGGGTGTCCTTGTCCCCGGCGAACTCCCGGTACGCCTCGTCCAGGACGACGACCACGTGCTCCGGGACCGCGCGGAGGAAGGCGAGCAGGGCGTCGGCGCCGAGCGCGGTGCCCGTGGGGTTGTGGGGGTTGCACACGACGAGCGCGCGGGTGTCGGGGGTGACGGCCGCCAGCATGCGCGGCAGATCGTGCCGGTGGTCCCGCAGCGGGATCTCGACGGCGGTGGCCCCGGCGGCGGCCACGGCCAGCGGGTACGCGTCGAACGACGGCCGGGCGTAGACGACCTCGCCCCGCCGCGGGGCCGCCCACTGGATGACGTGCTGGAGGATCACGGCGGAGCCGGGGCCCGTGACCACGTCGTGCTCGGGTACGGAGTGGGTGGCCGCGATCGCCGCCGTCAGCTCCCGGGCGAACGGGTCGGGGTAGCGGTGCGCCCCGCGCAGCGCGTCCCGGAGCGCCTCGTCCAGGCCGGTCACGGGGACGGCCGGCATCTCGTTCAGCGAAAGCCGGTGCTCCGGGCCGGACGCTCCCGGTTCGGTGACTCCCGTCATGTCGTCGCACCTCCTCGCGGGTCAGGGACGCGTGGGAACGGTGAGGGCGTCGTCGAGGAACGCCGTGAGGTCCGCGGTCGCGCGGTCGCGCCCCTCGTCGTGGAACAGGCCGTGCAGCGCTCCCGGATAGACGCGTTCGGCCAGGTGGAAGCCGCGGATCTTCTCCACGCCGGCCCGGGTCTCGTCGATCAGGGCCAGCGGATCGGCGTCGCCGTGCAGCCAGAGCGTCGGCAGGAAGGCCAGGCTCTCGCCCCCGTTGATCCGTTCGAGGCAGGTGACGACGGACTCCAGGGTGTCCCGGACGAACGCGCCGTGCCAGATCAGCGGGTCCGCGTTGTAGCGGGCCGCCTCGGCGGGGTCGCGGGACATCACCGAGCCGACGTCCACCGGCATCTCGGGGATCTCCGCGAAGGCGAGGAGCGAGGTCGCCGTGTGCCAGGAGCCGAGCACGGGCGCGGCGAGCACGAGCGCGGCGAGGTCCTCGGGGTGGCGCTGGGCGTACCGGACGGCCACCATCCCGCCGACCGAGTGCCCGATCATCACCACGGGGAGCCCCGGGTGGTCCGCGCGGGCCCGCTCGACGACCGTGGCGAGGTCGGCGACCTGCTCGTCGTGGTCCGTCACGAGCGCGCGTGCGCCGCCCGAGCGGCCGCTGCCGGCGTGGTCCGGCGCGTACACGGCGGCGCCGTGCCGGGTCAGCGCGTCGGCCAGCCGGCCGTAGCGGCCCGCGTGGTCGGCGTACCCGTGCACGAACACCGCGAGATAGCGGGGCGCCGTCTCCGGCGGCCAGACGTGCAGATGGATCGGGTGCCGGACGCCGGCGAACCGCCGTGCCGTCGTCTCCTCGGTCATCGTTCCCTCTTCCCTTCGTCGCCGGTCCACCGAGCCGCGCGCGCCGTCGCGCCCGGCGTCACTCCGCCAGCTCCACCCGGTAGTCCCGCATCCAGTCGTTGATCTTCAGCAGGGACTCGAATCCCACCCGCAGGAACCGCAGTTCCTCCGGGGACGCCTTCCGCACCGCGGCGTACGCCTCGGCCGCGCTCTTCTCGTCCATCAGCGCGCGGACCGGTGCCCCGGTGTCGTCCATGAGTGCGCCGAGCCGGCCCTTGAGCAGCTGGTCGTAGGCGGGATCGGCGATCGTCGGGTACGGCTCCTTCTTCCGGGTCAGTACGGAGTCCGGGAGCTCGGGGGCCATGGCCGCGCGCAGCAGGCTCTTCTCCCGGCCGTCGAAGGTCTTCATCGACCACGGCACGTTGAAGACGTACTCCACCAGGGCGTGGTCGAGGAACGGCACCCGCACCTCCAGGCCCACGGCCATGCTCATCCGGTCCTTGCGTTCCAGGAGCATCGGCAGGAAGCGGGTGAGGAAGAGGTGGCCGACCTTCCGCATCCGCCGGTCCTCCTCGGCCTCCCCGGGCAGGACGGGGACGGCGGCGACCGCCTCGGCGTACCGGTCGGCCCGGTACGCGTCCAGGGAGAGCCGCTCGGGCAGGGCCGGGTCGAGGAACGCCGGGCCGCCGGCGGCGGCCACGCCCGCCATGTACATCCAGGGGAAGGTCTCCGCGCGGACGGCGTTCTCGTCGTGGAACCAGGGGTAGCCGCCGAAGAGTTCGTCGGCGCCCTCGCCGGACAGCGCGACCGTGGAACGCTGCCGGATCGCCTTGAACAGCAGGTAGAGGGACGTGTCCATGTCGGCGAGGCCCTGGGGCAGGTCGCGGGCCCGGAGCACGGCCGCCCGCGCCGCCGGGTCGGACAGCAGCTTCGCGTCGAGGGTCAGGTCCTCGTGGCGGGCGCCGATGTGGCGGGCCAGTTCGGCGGCGTACGCGCTGTCGTCGCCACCGCGCGGGCCGGTGACGAAGCCCGGACCGGAGCCGGCGGCGGAGAAGCCGACCGAGAAACAGGTGAGCGGGTCCTCGCCGCGGTCCCGCAGCGCCCCGACGGCGAGCGCCGCCACGGAGCTGGAGTCCAGACCGCCCGAGAGCAGCGAGCAGAGCGGCACGTCCGCGACGGTCTGGCCGGCGACGGACGACCCCAGCAGGTCACGGACCCGGCCGATCGTGGTGTCGAGATCGTCCTCGTGCGGGCGCGCGGGGAGTTCCCAGTACGCGCGCTCCGTGATCCCGCCGCGCGCGACGCGGACGACGTGCCCGGGGCGCACTTGGCGCATCCCGTCGAAGATCGCGTGCCCGGGGGTGTTCACCCAGGTCATCAGCTCGCGCAGACCGTCCGAGGTCAGCCGGGCGCGGGCCTCGGGGTGGGCCAGGATCGCCTTCGGCTCGGAGCCGAAGAGGACACCGTCCGGGGTCGGGTAGTAGTAGAGCGGCTTGACGCCCAACCGGTCCCGGATCAGCAGGAGTTCCTGGCCGCGGGCGTCCCAGAGCGCGAACGCGAACATGCCGGTGAGGTGCCGGGTGACGTCCTCGCCCCACTCCAGGCAGGCGCGCAGGACGACCTCGGTGTCGCTCCGGGTGCGGAAGGTGTGGCCGGCGGAGACGAGCCGGGCGCGCAGCTCGTCGAAGCCGTAGATCTCCCCGCTGTAGGAGAGGGCGGCCGTGACCTGCCCGTTCTCCTCGGCGAGCATGGGCTGCGCGCCGCCGGCGATGTCGATGACGGCGAGCCGCCGGTGGCCCAGGGCCACCGGGCCGCCGTACCAGGTGCCCCCGGCGTCGGGGCCGCGACAGGCCATCGTCCGTGTCATCGCCTCCACCGCGGAACGCTCGGCGCCCAGGTCCCGCCCGAAGGCCACCCAGCCCGCTATGCCGCACATCCGTCCTCCTCCATTTCCTGCCGCTTTCCTGCCGCTTTCCTGCCGCTTTCCTGCCGCTGCCCTGCCGTTGCCCTGCCGTTGCCCTGCCGTTGCCCTGCCGTTCCGACGACTCGCGAGGTACGTGGGCGCGCCCGCCGGGTCAGTCCGGCAGCGCGCCGAGCTGCCGGTGCAGCCCGAGCAGGTCCATCTCGTCCCAGTGCTGGGCGAACAGACCGTCCTCGATGAGGAAGATGTCGATGAGGCCGACCGAGAAGCGCCGTCCGGAGGCCGGGATGCCGAGGATCGGGCCGACCTGCCGGCCGCTGAAGGTCATCCGCGCGACGGCCTTGTCCCCCTCCACGACGAGGTCGTCGAGGGTGAGGCTGAGGTCCTCCACCGTCGAGGCCCAGCGGCGGATCGCGGCCCGCATGCCCTCGATGCCGCGCTCGACGGCCGGGTTGGGGTGCCGGTACTCGGGGTGCAGACAGTGGTCCAGGTGGCGCGGGTCTCCTTCGTTGTACGCCGCCAGGAAATGCTCCATGAGCTGCTGTACGGATGCTCGGTCCACGGGGATCGCCTTCCGGTCCGGTGGGTGTGCGGGGCAGGACGGGTTACGGGGGGGGCGGGGGAGGCCGGGGGTGTCAGGAGGCGGCAGGGCGTACGGCCGTGTCGCTGGCCTTGGCCCCGGCCTCCACCTCGGCCTCGGCCTCGGGCGCCGGCTCGGCGAGCCGGTCCAGCCGGGGCGGATGCACGGGAGCCGTCTCCTCGCCGAGCGTCGTCGCCGCGATGAGGTCGCACGCGTCGGCGTTGCTGTACGGGTGCATCGTCCCGGCCCGTACGTCGCGGTGGGCCCGCTCGTACACCGAGCCGGGCCGCAGGGCCGGGGTGCCGATGATCCGGATCACCCGGTCGACGATCTCCACGGCGTTGTTGGTGCCCACGTTCTTGGTCAACACGGCACGGGCCATGCCCTGTTGGATGGTGAGCGCGTTCCACAAGCCGTTGCCCATCACCTCGCCGGCGGTCCGCTCGATCAGGGCGCGCGAGGTCTCGATCAGCTCCTCGCAGGCGGCGATCTCCGCGCGGATGTACGGCCGGTCCTCCCAGCCGCGGCTCCGGACGTCCCGTACGCAGGTCTCGAACGCGCCGACGGCCACGCCGAGATAGACCGCGGCGAAGGTGGGCATCGCCCAGCCCCACACGGTCTGGAGCAGCGAACCGTCCAGACTCCCGACGGGGTAGGAGGTGAGGACGTTCTCCTCCGGCACCATGACGTCGCGGAGTTCGATGTTCTCGCTGCGGGTGGCCCGCAGTCCCGAGGTGTTCCAGGTGCCTTCGAGGACCCGGACGCCGGGACTGTCGGCGGGGATACGGAAGACCAGGACGTGCGGGCCGTCGGGGTGTTCGCGGTACTCGGCCATCGAGGTCATGTGGGTCATGACGGCCGAGCCGGTGCCGAAGGTCTTGTCGCCGGTGACCAGGTAACCGCCTTCCACCTTGCGGGCCTTGGCGCCGGTGGTGCGCACGAGCGCGTGTCCCGGCTCGGCCGTGGCGCCCATGAGGATCACGCGGCCCTCGACGATCTCCGTCAGCGTCTTCCGGGCGCGCTCGTCGCCCGTGGTGCGCCAGGCGCGGGCCATCTGGCCGGCCATGGAGAGGTGCATGTTGACGGCGAGGGCGGTGGAGGCGCAGCCGGCGGCCAGCCGTTCCTGGGCCACGGCCATGTCGGCGAGGGTGCCGCCCAGCCCGCCGAGTTCGCGCGGCACGGTCAGCGCCAGATAGCCGGCGGCGCGGAGTTCGTCGATGTTGCGGAACGGGAACGCGGCCGTCCGGTCGTGCTCGGCGGCCCGCTCGCGGAAGACCGCGGCCATGTCCTCCGCCAGCTCGACGTACCGCTGCCGGGCCGGCCGGGTGATCAGGAGGTGCATCAGGACTCCAGCTGTCGGAGGAGGGGTGTCACGAGGAGAAGGGCCTTCGCCGGGCGCCGGTCACACCGGTCGCTCCGGAGGCGCCGGTCACACGGACGCCGGTCACAACGAGGCGCAAACGGAGGCGGGTTCGGAGGCCGCACGTCAGGCGACGGTGGGTGAAGCGGAGGCGGATTCGGAGACGGAATCGGAGACGGAATCGGGGACGGAATCGGGGACGGAATCGGGGACGGAATCGATGACGGCCGGGCCGGTGACCAGCTCGGCGGCGACGAGCCACGTGCGGGCGGCCCCGGGCGTCCCGCGCGGCGGGGTCCGCGGCACCATCCGCCCGGCCGCCTCGTCCAGGTCGCAGGGTTCGCGCACCTCGGCCCGCCAGCCGCGGCCGGCGAGCCACGCCTCGGGCTCGGCCACCCCGGAACGCCAGGGGCGCCCCGCGTCCCGCATCTGCCGCAGCCAGTCCCGCATCCAAGGGGCCCGGTACAGATCGGTGTTGACCTGCTCCAGGCAGAGCACGCTGCCGGCGGCGGAGAGCTCGGTGACCCGGTCGACGACCGCGTCCACCTGCGCCTCGGTCAGGTAATAGAGGACTCCTTCGACCAGCCATACGGTCGGCAGACCGGGGCGGAAGCCCGCCTCGGCGAGCGCGGCGGGCCAGTCGCCGGTCAGGTCGGCGGCGACCGGGACGCGCCGACAGCGGTCGGCGACCAGGCCGGAGCGGGACAGGAAGGCGCTCTTCTCCTCCACTCCCTCGGGCAGGTCCACCTCGTAGAGGGTGACGCCCGGGGGCCAGGGGAGCCGGAAGGCCCGGCCGTCCATGCCGGCGGCGAGCACGACGACCTGCCGGGCCGGGCCGCCGGTCACGGCGCGGATCAGACGGTCGTCGAAGAACGCGGTCCGCACGGCGAGTACGTCGAAGCGGGAACTCGGTTCGGTGCGGAGGCGGTCGTAGAGGTCCGGGTCGGTGCGCCGGACGAACTCCACCGCGAGCGGGTCCTCGAACAGCCGGCCGTCGGGACGGAGCGACTCGGCTGCCCGGGCGCAGGCGATCCAGTGGGCGGTCTCGATCAAACTCGACATGGGCTCTTCTCGCAGAGAGCCGGGCGCCGGCGCGCCCGGGTGAGGGTCACCACGGATCCGCGGCCGCGCGTCAGCGGCCTTCGGTCGCCTCGCCGACGGCGGGCGCGGCAGACGCGGGAGGTGCGGCGGGTGCGGCAGGCGCGGCAGGCGCGGTGGGCGTACCCGTCGCCGCCGGCTCGTCGTCGATCCCGAGCGCGCGGGACATCCCGCGGCGGAGCGACCAGTGCAGGATGTCCGTCTGGTTGTGCCGGAACTGGGCCCAGTAGGCGTCGCCCGCCTTGTTCCTGGTCCGCAGGACGACACCGATGTACGCCTTGCCGTCGGCGACGATGAAGGACATCCGGTGTTCGAGCAGCTTGTCCATGTCGCCGAGGAGCACTTCTCGCTCGCTCGCCTCGAAGACCTCGTACGGACCGAGGCGCTCCCCGACCCGGGGCAGCGGCTGTTCCCGCTTGCTGCGCATCGTGTTGGGCTTGACGCCGAAGGGGCGCATGACGACGCCCTGGACCCGGATCCACAGGTCGACCAGCCAGAACGCCCGGTCGGGCGTGAGGCTGGGACGGTCCATGGTCAGCCGGGCGAGCTCCCTGGCGTCGATCCTCCGATGGTCCGGGATCGCCACCTCCGCCGCCTCCGCGTGGGTGTGCTCTCCACTGTCACGGAAACGCGCGAGAGCCGAGTCGTTCGGAATTGAACAGCTGGCTATATGCATTTCGAGATTCCCCATGGGTTGGCTTCGCCACGCTCAGGGCCTCGGGACGTCATAGGTGTCCAGAATTCGACGGCCGAAGTGGCGCATCACTGCACCGAGCCTATGCAGAGATCGATTCTCGACTCAGCCGGAGAGTAAACATTTCCGTATGTGATCTACGTCACAGCCATTTATCCGGAGGTGCCCTTGAGCGCTTCAACTTGACTTGCCTATGGTCGAGATCAGCCGGGCGACGGAGTCCGGAAGCCGGCTACAGCAGTTTCCCGTGGCCGGCCCACGTGCGGCGCGATCGACGCGACCGCAGACTTGCCGAAAGGTTGTGAACGGCATGAGCAATGCCGCCCTGGAGATCGGTGTCGAGGGACTCACGGGTCTGGACGTCGACACCCTGGAGATCAGCGACTACATGGACGAGACGCTGCTCGACGGTGAGGACCTGACCGTCACGATGATCGCGTCCGCCTCCTGCACCACCTGCATCTGCACCTGCAGCTGCAGCTCCTGAGGTAACACCCGGCGCGGAGGACTGTTCCTCCCCGCCCGCCGGACCTGACCGTTGCAGTCGACCAGGTCCGCGATCTAACCGGGAGTGGGACCCGGACCTGCCCGTTGCAGTCGAGCAGGTCCGGGGCCCGACCCGGAGTACCCCGGACCTGCCCGTTGCAGTCGAGCAGGTCCGGGGCCCGACCCGGAGTCATCTCCGGCCGTGCTCGCTCGGAGGCTGTCGGCGGACCCGCCGCCGGCCTCCGGACGAGCACCCTCACTATGCCCGATGACGGCGTGGACAACTAGTTCCGGCGGTACGTCTTCGGCATGTCCTATTGCACCGCGGACGGCTTTCGCACGTCCGTTCAAACGGCCTCCCATGGCCGCGGAAACGGCCCCATACGGCCGAGAGAACGGAGTGTCGGTCCCGCATGCCCGGACGGGCTTCCCGTCGGGTGCGCCGGGCCCCGAATGACGCTCCGCCGGGTATTGAGCGGCCCTTATTCTGTTTACGGCAACAGAAAGCTGATATCACGTGCGACCCGTAATTCTGGTGCACGGTCTCCTGGGCACGGAAGACGCGCATTACGCGGGGTGCCGGAAATGGTGGACCCGCCCTGTCACGGAAATACGTCTTCCAGGCCACGGAACCGGCGGCGAAATCCCACCCCATCCCGCCGCCGCGGCGATAGACCGCGTCCGCGAGGCCATCCGCGAACAGCCGGAACCTCCCGTGGTCGTGGGGCTTTCCTATCTGGGTGCCGCCGTGGCCTTCCGGGCCGCGGCCGGTTTTCCCGCCACCGTGGCCGGAATCGTCATGTCGGGCTACTCGTTCCTGGTGTCGCCGGACACCCTGAACCGCTGGCTGGCGGGCTTCACCAGAATGGCCTCCCATCAGCCCGCGGCCCAGCGCCATTTCGCCGAACTGCACGGCCCCACCTGGGAGAATCTGCTCACCGCGACCTTCGCCGAGCTGTCCGACGGCTGCCTGCGGCTGCCCGGCGTCGCGGACCTGGAGCACCTCCCGGTACCCGTCCAGCTCGTCAACGGCTCACTGCTCCAGAACGAGCGGAACGCGATCGGTCCGGCGGCCGCCGCCGGTGCCGACGTCGCGGTGATCGCCGGGGCCGGCCATGTCGTACCGATGGACGCGCCGCGCGTCTTCGCCGCCACCGTCGAGGACTTCGCCGACCGGGTCACGGCCGGGCGCACCGCTTTCCACGAGCGGCGGCGCGCGGCCGAAAGGGCCGCGGCCGAACCGGCGGTACCGCCCGAGGCCGGCACCGGAACCGAGCCCGTCGCCCGGAAAGCGGCCACCCATGGATAGTCCGGAGATCACGTACGCCGGATACGGCGTCGTCCGCGTCTGTTCCCAACCCGCCGACATCATCGCCCAGTTGTCCTCGCGCGAGGCCGCCCGCGTCTGCGACGAGCTCAGGGACGTACGGCGTACCTGGCAGGACCTCGCCCCCCGGGTCGCCGAGGAACTCACCGAGGTGGTCCCCCTCCTCACCGACCGGGACGAGCGGCGGACCGTTCTCGCGCTGCGCCGCCGGCTGCACCGCGCCGCGGACGTCCCGGCCGCCGACCTCGACGTCCTGAACCTCGCGTACGGAACCTCGGCGGACGGGCCCGGGGCGGCCGGGACCGCGGTGGCCGGGCCCCTGGCGCCCGGGGCCGCCGCGCTGCGGGCCCTCGCCGAGCGCCGCGACGACCTCGCGGCCCGCCTGGAGGGCGCGTACGAGGAAGGGCTGAACGCGGAACGGAAGGTGCTCGCCTCCGCCGCCCTCGACCCCGCCCTGCGTGCCGGAGCCCAGCTGAGCGCGGACGGTCTGCTGCGCAACATGGACCGCTACGCCGCCGCCGTCGCCGAGGGCACCGCCCCCGGCAAGCGGGAGCGGATGACCGAGTCCACCGTCCTCCATCTGCTGACCCGCAGCACCCTCAAGCCTTCCCCCTTCGGGCAGTTGGTGCACACCCGGCCGGTCCTCCTGCCGAAGCGCGCGACGGACGCCACGCCCGTCATCGCTCCCGTCACCGCTCCCGGCACGGACGAGGCGGCCGAGCGGCCGGTTTCCGTCTGCCGGCTCCCCCGCCAGCTCGTGAGCTGGGTGGAGCGTTCCCTCGCCGGCCGGCCCGCCTTCCGGCATGTCGCCGTCCTGCGCCGCGCACCGGTCGTCGGCTCCTCGAAGGAGGGTGTCGTCTTCCTGCTGCGGGGCCGGGACGGCACCCACGAGCCGGCCGCCAAGGAACGGTTCGTCCGCGTCCCGCCCGGCGTGGTGGTCACGGCGGTCCTGGCCCTCGCGGCGGACGCCGCCGTACCCGAGCGGGAGCTGCGGGAACGGTGCGCCGCCCTGCCCGGCACGGACCCTGCCGCCGCCGGTGCCGCCCTCGACGCGCTGATCGGCCAGGGCGTCCTCGCCCGCGACCTGGGCGTCGGCGACCAGCACCCGCACCCCCTCGCCCGCCTGGCCGCCCTCCTCCCCCCGGACTGCGACGCCGGCCTGCGCGCGGCCGTCAGCGGGCTGGCCGGCGCCGAGTCCGCGTTCGAGACCGCCGGCCTCGAACGGCGCGAGGAACTCGTCTCCCGTATCAAGGAGCACGTGGCCCGGGTCGCCGAACTCACCGGCGTCGCCACCCCGCCGATCGACGTCGCCCGCACCCTCGTCTACGAGGACGCGGTCGTGGCCGTCCCGCGCGCCGAGGCGCCCGGCCGGTGGGGGCGGCATCTGCCCGCGCTGGCCCCGTGGCACCGGCTGCTGCCGCTCTTCGACGACGCCGCGCACGTCCGGGCGATCGTCGCCGACGTGGTCAGGACCCACTTCGGGCCCGGGCCGCACCGGCTCCTTCCCCTGTTCGCGGCGCTGTCCTCGGCCAAGGTGCAGGCCGTCCTCACCGAGCGGCTCACCGACGTGTCGGCGCCGCTGCCGACCCGGTTGCGCACCCTTCAGGACGCGGTGTTCGCGCTCGCCGATCCCGACGGCGGCGCGGACACGGTGACGGTCGACCCGGAGCGGGCCGCGCGGCTCGCCGACGACCTGCCGTCCTGGATCCCGCGCTGGTCCCGCGCGAGCTGGCACGTCCAGCACCACGCCGCCCCCGACGGCGGTCTGCTCGTCGTGAACGGCGGATCGATCGGCTTCGGCCGCGCGATCTCCCGCTTCCTGCCCGCCTACGCCGCCGCCGGGGACGCCGGTTTCGGCGACCTGGTCACGGCCGAGATCGCCCGGGACGACGACCCGTCCGCGCCCCTCACGGACCTCGCGGCCGTGCTCGGCATCAACGCCAACGTGCACTCCCCGCTGCTCGGCCGGCACCTCCGCTACCCCTGCGCGACCCCGGAGGAGTGGGGCGGGAACACCGGCGTCTCCCTGGAGGACTGCTGGGTCGTGTACGACGCGGACACGGGCCGGCTGCTGCCGCGCCTGGGCAAGGACGGTCCCGTCCTGCGGCTGGTCATGCTGAACTTCCTGCTCAACGAACTCGCCCCGCGTTTCTACCAGTTCCTCAACTTCTTCAGCTCGGGCAGCCTCGCCAACCTCGCCTGGTGGGACCGGGTCGACCAGCGCCGCGAAGCCGGTGCCGGTGCCGACGGTGGTGCCGGTGCCGACGGTGGTGCCGGTGCCGGTGGTGGTGCCGGCTCGGGTACGGACTCCGTACGCCACTACCCGCGGGTCCGCTCCGGCAGCCTCGTCCTGGCCCGCCGCACCTGGAAGGTCCCCGACGCCCGGCTCCCCGGCCTCGCCGGCGCGACCGGTGTCGCGGCCTTCGCGGAGGTACGGCGCTGGCAGGAGTCGCTGGGCCTCCCCGACCAGGTCTTCTACCGCGGCTTCACCCTCCCCGACCCGCTCGTCCCGATGTCCCGGGAGGAGCAGCGGACCTGGGCGAGGACCCTCGCCCGGTTCCCCACCTCCGCCGAACGCAAGCCCACCTTCCTGGACTTCACCAGCGTCACCAGCGTGACCGCCTGGCAGCGGGCGCTGCGCCGGTGCCAGGGCGGCCTGACCTTCCAGGAGTGCCTGCCCGCCGTGGGCGAGGACGAAGGGGCGGCGGGCGGCCTCCGGGAGCGGTTCACCGAGGAATTCATCGTCGAGACCACCGAGACCGAGGAGGAAGGGTGAGCACCGCCCCGGCACACCCCTGGCTGTCCTGTCATGTCTTCCACCACGGCGACACCGATCCGCTGATCGCGGAGTGCCTGCTCCCCCTGGTCGACGACCTGCGCCGGGCGGGACGCGTGGAACGCCACTTCTATCTGCGGCACTGGGAACGCGGCCCGCACGTCCGGCTCCGGATGCGGGTGCCGGCGGAGCACCACGACGCGGTACGCGCGGAGACCGAGCGGCGCGTCCTCGACTACCTCGGGCGGCGCCCCGGCCCCGTCGACACCGATCCGGCACGGCTGCGGGACGCGCTGCGCCGGCTCAGCGAACTGGAGCACGGCGACGCCTCCGATGTCGCCGTGCGCACCCCGGAGCCGCCCAACTCCCTTCGCTGGATCGACTATCAGCCCGAGCTGGCCAAGTACGGCGGGCCCGAAGGCGTGGCGATCGCGGAGGACGTCTTCCACGCCGGCTCGGTGCTGACCGGCCAGGTCCTCCGGCTGGTCGACAACGACCGCGCCCGGATGGGCATCGCGCTCCAGCTGCTGCTGCTCGCCTCGCGCGCGCTGGGCTTCGGTCCCGACGAACGCGCCGTCTTCCTCCGTACCTACCAGGAACGCTGGTCCGGATACGTCACGGACCCCCGCGTCCTCGCCTCCTGGGACCGGCAGTACCAGCTGCAGCGGGAGCAGTACGCGGCCCTGCTCGACGGCCTCGACGCCGGCGACCCCGTCGGGAAGGGGCTCGGCGCGTACTGGGAACGGACCCTCGTCCAGGCCCTGGAGCGGCTGCGCCCGCTCGTCGGGACGGGCCGGGTGTGGCCGGCGGAGACCGACCCCGCGGCACCGCCGGTGGTCGCGCTCGCGGCCCTCGTCAGCCAGTTCCTGCACACCACCAACAACCGGATGAACGTCCGCCCGCAAGGCGAGTGCTTCGTCGCCTACCTGGCCTCGCGCGCGGCCGAGGACCAGCGCGCCGCCCGGTCCGGCACCGCCCCGACGGCCGACCCCGCCCAGACGGCACACGAGAGGGATGAGCGTCATGTCCACCAGTGAACAGAAGGATCTCACCGTCAGCGTCCCGTGGTCGGTGCAGGAGGACCTCCTTCTCGACGTGGCCGCGCCCCTGCTCGACGAGTCGGTGGAACTCGGGGAGACGGACTCGTGGTTCTACCTCCGCGAGAACCACGGCGGGCGGCCGTTCCTGCGGCTGCGCTTCGCGAGCCGCAGCCCGTCGGTCGAACGCCGCCTGAAATCACGGATCCTGGCGCACGTCGGGCCGACGATCGACGCCGGCGACGTCTTCACGTACCAGCCGTACAACCACGAACACGACTGGCTGGGCGGCACCGCCGGGCTCGGGCTCGCCGAGAACTTCTGGACCGAGACCACCCCGCTGGCGCTGGACACCCTGCGCGCCACCCGCGGCAACCGGGCCCTGCGGCTCGCCGTGGCCTTCGACTTCCTCGTGTGCACCGGCGTCATGCTCGCGCCCCATCTGCCGCCGTCCATCGCCAAGTTCGGCTACAAGGCCGGCTATCTCTCCTACCTGGCCACGTTCGAGGGCTACATGCTGCTGATCCGGGACCCCGAGGGCACCCGGGCCAAGCACGCCCAACGGTACGAGAAGAACCGGGAGTTGCTGCGGCCACGCCTTCGCACGCTCGTCGAGCAGATGAGCGAGCCGGACGGCGAGCTGACCGACGTGCCCGAGCTGGCCCGCGAGTGGCTGGTCCGGCTGCGCGACTACGTCCCCGCCCTCCAGAAGGGCTTCGACGAGGGCCGCTTCTACCTCTACGCCACGCCGCGCAAGGCCGAGACGGCCAAGCTCACGCCGTCGCCCGACGGCCTCTACCGCAGGCCCGACGTGGAGTGGCTGTCCGACCTGCCGGAGCCCCCGGTGGCCGGCATCCACCGGGCGATCGCCGACAACACGTACTACCAGGGCATGATCCGCGAGGACCGCCGCTTCCTGGCCTCGCGGCTGGCGCAGGCGTACACCAACTGGCATCTGTACCGGCTGGGCTTCCTGCTCGCCGACCGGTACACGCTCTTCTACCTGATCGCCCGCGCCTTCGAGGAGGAGTACGACCTCGACGCGGCGGCGCTGATCCGGTCGGTACGGCCGGAAGCAGAGGTCGCCGGATGACGGCCCCGGGGACCGCCGAGGCCACCGCTCCGGTCGAGGCCGCCGCCCCCGCCGAGGCCGCCGGAACCGGGCCCTTCGACGCCGCCGGAGTGGACGGCTTCGTCCGCCGGCTCCGGGGCGACTTCGACGAAGTCCACCCGGACCAGTGGCAGATCGACTGGCGCAGCATCCCCAGCCCCTTCCGCTGGTACGTCGACCTGCCCCGGCGCGATCTGCCCGCGCTGTCGCGCGCGGCCGCGGCCGGCGGGCCCGCCGCGGCGGCCGCGTTCGCCGCGGCCGGGCCGCTCGGCCGGCTCGGCATGCTGCTCCAGGGCGCCTACGGACTGACCGGCGTGCGGTGGTACCCCGAGGGCATCGCCAAGAGCAGCCCCGCCGAGCCCACCCCCGTCCACCGCAACCCGCACTACCAGCTGCGCCGCGCAGTGCCCTCGGGAGGCGTGACGTACCCCGCCGAGTGCTACGTCGTCACGGCGGGCACGGCGGGCACGGAGGGCACGGAGGAAGAGGACGGTCTCGACGCCGGGGTGTACCACTACGACGCGGTACGCCACGCACTGGCCGTGCTGTCCGCCGGCCGGCCGCCTGCGGAGCTGACGCCGCCGGAGGGCGGTGTCCGGATCGTCGTCACCCAGCCGCTGTGGAAGAACTACTTCAAGTACGGCGACTTCTCCTACCGGCTCGGCGCCATGGACACCGGTGCCGTCGTCGGCCAGTTCGCGCTCGCCGCCCGGTCCTGGGAACTGCGCTGCCGGGTGACGTTCGGGGTGGACGAGCGGCGGATCGCGGACCTGCTCGGGCTCGATCCGGAACACGAGGCCGTCCCGGCCGTGCTGGACGTCTCCCTGGGAGACCCGGTGGGACCGGCGGCATCCGCGGCCGAGACCGCGCCCCCGGTCGGGCGGCCCCGCTGGCTGGGCGAGTCCGTCCCGCCCGGCCCCGCCACCGGCACCCGCCGGATGCACGCCGCGTGCCTGGCCGCCGGCCGCCCCGGCCGGCCCGTCGACCTCCCGCCGGTCGTCCTGCCCGACCTGGCCGGGCAGGCGGACGTGGAGCTGCCCCGGCCGGCCGGGCGGCCGGTGTCGGTCGCGGACACCTGGTCCCGGTCGGCGCTCGGCGAGCAGTTCCGGGGCACGCCGCTGCCCGCCGAGGTCCTGGCGGACTGGCTGACCACGGTGCTGGCCCCGCTGGACTGCGACGTCACCGGAGAGCAAGCCGGCCGCGCCGACACCGACACCGGAGAGCGGGCCGGCCGCCCCGGCACCGGGACCGTCACCGGCGAGGCCGCCCCGACGCACGCCCGCTGCCTGCTGATCGCGCGGTCCGTGCCCGGCGTGCCTCCGGGCGCCTATCTGCCACACCCGGACGGGCGCCGGCTCACCCGGCTCGCCGCCGGGGACTTCGGGCCCGAGGTCCAGCGCAGCATGTTCGCCGACTACATGAACGTCGGGCAGGCGCCGCTGACCGCCGTCATGATCGGCGCCGCCGATCCGCATCGCGGTCCGGCCGGCCCGATCGGCTACCGCACCCAGCATCTCCTCGCGGGCGTCCTCGCCCAGCGTCTCGCCGCGTGCGCGGCGCGCGACGGCAGATCGGCGCACCCGGTGCTCGGCTTCGTCAGCGGCGTCCTCGACGACGCGTTCGGGCTGCGGGCCCGGGGCCTGACGTCCCTGCTCCTCGTCCCCGTGGGCGGTTACCGCCGGGGCCTCTATCTCGAGAACAGTCTGAGTCCGCTCGCCACGCGGGCGGGCGACGGGAGTGGAATATGACAGCGCCGACCGACACGACGACCGGGACGAGCGAGGCGGCCGGGACCAGCGAGGCGGCCGGAACGAGCGACGCGACCGGGACGAGCGACGCGACCGGGACGAGCGACGCGACCGGCACCGTTCTGCGGCTGCGCGCCGACGCCTACTACGTACCCGTGCCGAACGGGGTGTGGATCCGGACGACGGACGGCTCGTTCACCCTCAACGGCAAGGCGGTCGCGACCTGGGTCGAGCGGCTCGCGCCCCTCCTGGACGAGGGGGTGGTACCCGCCCGGCTCCTCGGGGCGCTCCGGCCCGAGCAGGCCGGGTTCGTGGAACAGCTCCTGACCCTGCTGGAGAAGCGGGGAGTGGTACGCCGGGAGGCCGCCGCCGACGGATTCGGCCCGGACCTGGCCCGGCTCTTCCCCCAACAGGCCGCGTTCCTCGGCCACTTCGCCTCGCGGCCCGCCGAGGCGTTCGACCGCGTACGGCGGCACCGGGTGGCGGTCGCGGGACCCGCAGGACGCGCGGACGTCCTCGTCACGACGCTCATGGAGGCCGGGTTCGGCGACTTCGCCCTCCTGGACGCCGAGCCGAGCACCGAACTCCGGGACCTGGCCGCCGACTTCGAGCGGCGCGGCGCACCCGTACGCCTGTCCGGGCCGGACGGTGATCCCCACGACCGCACGCTCATCGGGGTGTTCGACCCCGGGACGGACGGCGAGGCCGACGCCCGGCGGTTCCTCGACCGGGCCGGCGCGCTCGGCGGCGGCGCCTGGGCGGGCCTGGTCAGCGGCCAGGCGATGCTCCTCAAGGGACAGGTGCCGGGCTCCGGCCGGGCCTGCGTACGGTGTGCCTGGCGGCGGCTGGCCCACAAGGCCGTCGCGCTGCCGCACTCCGACACGCTGGGCCATGTACCGGTGTCGATGGCGGCGACCGTGCTCGCCCAGGAGCTGTTCCAGTACGTCGCCGGGGCCGACGACTCCGTACTCGGCGAGGGCGTCGTGGTGGACCTGACCCGGCTCAGCGTCTGGCGTACGGACGTCGACCCGGACCCGGACTGCCCGGCCTGCTCCGCGGCCCGCCCGTCCGGCGTACCGGCGCCGGCGCACCGCCGGACGTCCGCGTACCCCGACGCCGTCTTCGGCGCCCGCTGCTTCGGCCCGCTGTTCTCGTGCACCCCCGAGGAACTGCCCCAGTTCCCGCTCACCGCGCTGCGGGTGCGGGTCAACCCGCCGGGGCGCACCGCGCCGACGGGGGCGCTCGACGGCCCGGTCGTCGTGGCGCGGTCCATGGTCGACGCGCGCGCCGAGGCGGCCCTGACCGCCGTCGAGGCGACGCTCCCCGCGGCGGACGAGGCAGCCGTCGCGGGCGTGGGCCGGGACCACGCCGAGGCGCTGGCGCGCGCCCTGCTCCGGTGGGCCGACCGGACGCCGGAGGACGCCCGCGCGGAAGGCGGCAGGGAACCCGTCCGCACCGAGGGGACGGGCACGGCGCCCGCCCTCGCGGAGCTGGCCGCCCTCGCCGACACGGACGTCGCCGTCGGCGTCACGCACCTGCCGAGCGGCTTGTGGCGGGCCCGGGCCGACGACGGCACGGGTGCCGTCGTCCGGACCGGGTTCGACCCCGACCAGGCGGCGGAGCGCGCGCTGACCGCCCTGCTGGCCCGCCGGCAGCTGGGACCGCGGCCCGATGGAGCACCGGTCGTGGCGGCGTGGCCGGGCCCGGTCCCGTCCCGGGAGCGGGTCGGCGAGGTCGCGTCCGCGCTCGGCCTGACCTGGCGCGAGGCCGTCCTGCCGCCGCTGGTCGCCGCCGATCTGACCGCGATCGTCCTGACCGGGGAGTCCACCGGATGAGCGCGCCGCCGACGACGGCACCCCACGCGCCCGAGGGCGTCGACGACACGGCGGCCGAGCTGCGCCGTCTGCTCGACGACGTCGCCCGGGTCGTCGACACCCCGGCCGCGATCACCGCCGCCGCCCCTCTCCACGCCGGCCTCCCCGCCGAGGGGGACGGCCGCCCGGTCGTCCTGGTGAACCTCGGCTGGGACGCCGACCTGTCCGGCCTGCCCGCCGCGGGCACCACCGTGCTGCCCGTGTACGGGCTCCGCGGCCGCGTCGTCGTCGGCCCGGTGACCCGACCCGGACTGCCCGGCTGCCCCCACTGTCTGGGGCTGCGCGTGCGCGCCACGGACCGCCCCGAGGGCGTCCCCCGGGGCGAGCCGGCCGTCCCCCGCCGGCTGTCCGCGCGGCCCGACGCGTGGCTGCCGCCGGGGACCGCGCGCCTGGTGGCGGCCGTCGTCCGCGCCGAACTGGCCCGGCTCGCCGCCGGTGAGCCGCCGCTCGGCACCGAGGCCGCCTACACGGTCGGGCCCGCCCGGCTGGCCGGCGACTGGCATCCGGCGCTGCCGCACACCCTGTGCGACACGCCGCACTGCCGGGGCGCCCGCCGCCCGCTGCCGCCCCCGCTCCCCGACCTGGCCACGCCGCTGCCCGCGACCGGTGTGGGCTCGGCCCGCCGCTTCCCGGCCGCCCGGTTCGCCGAACGGCTGGAGCGGGAGTACCTCGACGGCTGGTCGGGCGTCACCCGCTCCGCCGCCGTCGGCGACCGGGCCGTCCTGCCGTCGACGCAGGTGCGGGTGCCCACGGTCTGGGGGTTCGACGAGATCGCGATCGGCCGCGCCGAGGACTACGCGGGCGCGCGCCCGGCGGCGATCCTGGAGGGGCTGGAACGGTACGCCGGCTGGCACTGCGGCGGCCGCGACCCCGTCCGCTTCGCCTCCTACGCCGAACTCGCCTCCGCCGACGCCGCTGAGCCCTCCGGCGGACCCGGCGGGCCGGACCGACCCGCCGCCTCCGACGCCGTCGTCGATCCCCGCTCCCTGCTCCTGCACCCCGAAGAGGCGTATGGACAACCGGGGTTCGAGTACACGCCGTACGCCCCGGAGATCCCGACCGGATGGGCGGAGGCGTACTCCGCGCTCACGGGCCGGCGGACCCTCGTGCCGTTCCACGTCGCGTACTACGGCGCGACCCGCCGCCCCGAGACCGGCCCGCGCTTCGTCTACGAGAACTCCAACGGCTGCGCCCTCGGCTCCGGCACCGAAGAGGCGCTCCTGGCCGCCCTGTTGGAGGTGTCCGAGCGCGACGCCTTCCTGTGCGCGTGGCTCTCCGGGACGCCGCTGCCGGAGATCGACCTCGGCCGGCTGACCGGCGAGGCGGCGCGGGCGGTACGAACGGTGCGCCACCGCACCGGCCGCGAGCTGCGGGCCTTCCGGGCGCTGGGCGCCTTCGACGTCCCCGTGGCCCTCCTCGTGTCGACAGCGGAGGATCCGGACCTGCCGGCGACCCTGGTCACCGCCGGCTCGGGCCTCACGGTGGAACGGGCGCTGCTCGGCGCCGTCCACGAGATGGCCGCCTCCGCACCCGTGAACACGGTCGAATTCCAGCGCCGCCGGGCCGAGTTGGAGGCGGCACTGGACGATCCCGGGCTGGTCCGCCGGATGGAGGACCACGCGCTGGTGGGCGCCCTGCCCGAGGCGCGCCCGTGGTTCTCCTTCCTCCTCGACGGCACCCCGCCGGGCGTGCCCGGCCCGGCCGCCCCGGACGGCCTCACGCCGTCCGGCGACGTCGCCGCCGATCTCGCCGCGATGCTCGCGGCCGCGCGGCGCGACGGGCAGGACGTCGTCGTCGTGGACCACACCACCAGCGAGCTGGACCGCCTGGGCCTGCGCTGTGTGAAGGCGATCGTGCCCGGCACGGTGCCGATGACCTTCGGCCACCGGCACCGCCGGCTGCCGCCGCCCGCGACGCTCCGCGCGTTCCGGGCCCGGCACACCGACGGCCCCGTCGAGTTCTCCCCCGAGGAAGTACGGCATGAGCCACACCCGTTCCCCTGAGACGACGACTCCCGCTCCCGCGACGCCCGTCACCGCGGACGACGGCCTGACCGCCCTGCCCCACGGCATGGGCTGGGTCGTCGGCAGCCGCGCCCTGGCGGTCCGGCTGCTCGGTGACCAGCGCCTCGGCGTGCTGGAACCGCGCCCGGTCATGGAGCACCTCGCCACCAAGGTCGATCCGGGCCTGCGCCCGCTGATCGACGAGATCTCCTCGTTCGCCGAACGCGTCATGCTCCAGACCGGCCACGACCGGCACCAGGAGCTGCGCAGGGCGTTCGGCGGATTCTTCGACGCCGACGCGGTCGAGGCCCGCGCTCCGCGGCTGCGGCAGGCGGCCGAGGAGATCGTGCGGCCCTTCGCCGCGGCCGGGGGCGGCGAGTTCATGACGGCGGTCGCCTTCCCGTACGCGGTGCGCACCGGCGCGCGGCTCATCGGCTTCACCGACGCGGAGTACCGGCTGCTGCACAAGCTGAGCCAGCAGGTCGCGCTCGTCGCCTACGCCGCCCGGGTCGAGGACCCGGCGGAGGCGGTCCGGGCGGGCCACGCCGCGCTGGTCCGGGTCCGGGAGATCCTCGCGGACGCCCGGGCGGTCGCGCCCCGCGACTCGGTGCTCGGCGCCTGGCACGCCGGGGAGATCGGCCTGCCGGACGCGGACGTCGAGGCCAACGCCGTCATGCTGGTGCAGGCGTCGCTGGAGACCGTCGCCGGCATGCTCGGGAACACCGCCGTACGGGTCCTGGACACCCCGGGGGCGCTCGCCGACCCCGTACTCCTGGAGGAGCGGATCGACGCGGCCCTGCGCGCGGAGCCGCCGCTCAAGACGCTGGAGCGGGTGGTCAGGGAGCCGTTCCGGCTGGCCGGGCGGGAGTTCCGGGCCGGCCAGGTCGTCTCCGTCCGGGTCGCGGACGCCAACCGGCTGGACGACGCGCCGGTGGCCGGCCGCGCGCTGTTCTCCTTCGGCTGGGGCGCGTACCGCTGTCTCGGCGCGCGGCTCGCCCGCCACCAGGCGCGGGAACTGTTCCAGGCGCTGCACCGCGCCGCGCCGGACGCCACGTACGCCGACGCCGGCGCCGCGGTCGAGCGGGTCCGGCACATCCGCTTCGACATGCCGCGCCGCCTCCCCGTGCGGTGCGCCCCGCCCGTCGCCGAGGCCGCCCCGCCGCCATCCGGTGTGCTCCCCGACGCGCACACCGAGGTACCCACCGAGGTACCCACCGACGTGCTCACCGACGTCCTGACGGAAGCACTCGAAGAGGACGACGTGGACCGGCCGTTGACCTCGCTGGAGCGCGAGGTGACGTACGTCGTCCTGACCGAGAACGGGGTGACCGTCCCCGAGGACCTGCGCGGTCCCACGACGATCCGGGAGTGGGTGACATGGGCGGCCTCGGCGCGTGGCTGAAGCAGGCCGAACCGGTGCTGCGGCGTTCGCGCGCCGGGGTGGTGACCGAGCGCGGACGTCATCCGTGGCCGTCGCTCCTCGCCCGGGCGGAGCGGCTGGCGGCGGGGCTGCCCGACGCCCCGTACGGCTGGGTCGTCCCGGCGGACGGCGGCGAGCGGTCGATCGTGGGGCTGCTCGCGCTCGGGCTGCTCGGCCCCGCCCCCCGCTGGGTGCTCGGCGACCCCGCGGCCTGGGCCGCGGACGGCCACAAGCCGCTGGGCGACGGGGAGTTGACGGCGGCCGGGCCCCAGGCGGCGCCTCCGCCCGAGGTCGCCGGCCCCACGTACGCCACCGCCTCCTCGGGCACCACCGGGCAGCCGAAACTGCTCTTCGGCCGGCCGCACGCGATCCCCTCGGCGGTACGGCTGTACGCCGACGGCATGCCGGAGTACGCGGCGGCCGAGGTGTTCGCCACCTGCTCCGCCATCGACTTCGCGGCGGCCTTCTACATGGTGGCCGCCCCGGCGATGACGCTCGGCCGCGACCTCGTCCTGTTCCGGCCCGGCTCCTGGGCGACGGCCGTCCCCGAGCTGGCCGGCCGCCCCGGCGTGTGCCTGGCGCCGCCCGCGCTCGCCGCGCTGGGCGCCCGTACGGCGGCCGGACGGCACGACTTCCGCGGCACCTCCTTCGTCCCCGCCGGCGGCGGCCTCACCCCCGAGCGGGCGGGCCGGATCCGCGCGGGGTTCCCCGGCTGCGACTTCCTGACCATGCTCGGCTCCACCGAGACGGGACTCGTCACGGTCGGGCGTACGGTGCGCGCCGACGGCCATGTCGGCGCGCCCCTGCCAGGCAAACCCGTCTGGCTGGAGGACGTCGGGCCGGACGGCGTCGGCACCCTGTGGACCAGGGGGCCCGACACCCGGTTCGCGGTGACCGGGGGCCGGCTCACCACCGGGCCGGACGGCGCCGTGACCACCGGCGATCTCGCCCACCGGGCCGACGGCGGCGGGGGGTTCGTGCTGGACGGCCGCGCGGACGACCTGGTCAAGGTCGACGGCGTCAGCGTCTACCCGCGCGAGATCACGGCCGCCGTCCGGGCGCTGCCCGGTGTCCGGGACGCCTCGGTGTCCGTCGACCGTTCCCGGACCGGCGACCGCCTCACCGTGATCGTCATGGGGACCGACGCCGTGACCGAGGACCGGGTCCGCGACGCCTGCGCCCGCCTGCCCGTCCCGGTCACCCCGCACCGGGTCCTGTGCAGACCGGCCGACGAGACCGCCTACGACGCCCGCGGCAAGGTGCTGCGCTGAGCGCGTCGAGCCGCCCAGGCGCCGAGACGCCGAGACGCCGAGGTCACCCAGCCGTCGAAGCCGACGAGCCGAGCCCGCCGAGCCCGTTGAGAAAGAGCGTGATGACGAGATGACGACGACCGGACCCTCCCGCGCGGCGGTCACCGAGGCACTGCTCAAGTGCCCGGCCCCCCTCTACGAGCGGATGCGCCGCCAGGGCCCCCTCGTATGGAGCCGTCCCGACCGCACCTGGGTGGTGACCGGCTACGAGCTCGCCCGGCTGGTGCTGCGCGACCCCCGCTTCAGCCTGCCCGGCCCGCCGCCGGGATCGCAGTGGTCGGCCGACGGCAGCCACGCCGGGTTCTTCCAGAGCATGCTGCTGGCCTGCGAGGGAGAGCGGCACGCGCGCCTGCGCCGGTTCCTCGGACGGCTGTTCACCCCGCGGGCGATCCGCGCCCGCACCGTGCGGATCGAGGCCGCGATGGCGGCGCTCCTGGACGAGGCGGAGCAGCGCTCCTCCCTGGACGGGGTCGCGGAGCTCGCCGCCCGGCTGCCCGTGAGCGTCATCGGCGACCTCGTCGGCATCCCCGACGCCGACCGCGACGAGGTCAGCGAACTGTGCCGGGTGATCAGCAGGGGCGGCGGCGTGGCGTCCGGGAAGCCCGCCGAGGACGACGTCGACCGCGCGCTGACCCACGTGGACGCGCTGGGCAGGCTCGTCGACCGCTGGACGCGGACTCCGGAACTGCTCGTGCCCGACTCCGTGCTGGCGCTCGCCGACGAGGCGCGCGACACCCCGGACGCGCTGACCCGTACCGAGGTCCTCGCCAACGTCTTCAGCCTTTACATCGCCGGGCACGATACCTCCCGCAACATGCTCAGCGGCCTACTGCTGCGCCTCGCCACCCACCCCGGACTCCTCGCGGGCCTGGCCGACGGCACGGTGGACGCCCAGGCGGAGGTCGACCTGCTGCTGCTCGGCGAGTCCCCGCTCACGTTCACCGTCCGCGTGGCGCGGGAGGAGTGCGAGCTGGCGTCGCGGCGCATCCAGCCCGGCGACCGCATCCGGGTGATGCTCGGCGCCGCCAACCACGAGCTGCTCACCAGCGGCGACGCCAAGGACGGCAACACCGGCGTCAGTTTCGGCGAGGGCCGCCATGTGTGCCTCGGCGCGCACCTGGCGCGCACCGAGGGCCGGGTGATGCTCGACGCCGTGAGCCGGCGATGGTCCGGGCTGCGGCTCGCGGACGACCCGGCGTGGACGCCGCACTTCCTGCACCGGGGCCTGGACCGCCTGCCGCTGGAGATCGCATGGCGGTGACGAGCGGGCCCGTACACGAGACGGCCCCCGTGGCTGCCGACCACGTCGTCCCGGGGCCGGTGGTGGTACGCCGCCGGTGCCGCGTCCCGGGCTCCGTCCTGGCGGACCTGGGCAGCGACCGGGTGTGGGGCGCGGCCGCGGCCTGGGCGTACGCGGAGGACGCCGTCCAGCGCACCGGCACCCGACTCGCCGACCAGGTCGGGGAGTCGGTGCCGACCGTACGGCAGGAGGAGCGCCGCGATCTGCTGCGGGTACGCCGGGCCGCGTTCAACTCCCGCCCGCTGCCCGCCGATTCCGGCGCCGTGCTCGGGGGCCCGGCCGCCGCCCTCGCGGAGGAGTACACGCGCGCCCTGACCGCGCGCGACACGAACCGTCACGAACTAGACCTGGCCCTCGCGGACTTGGCCCGTACGTCCGGCGCGACCGTCGACGCCCTGCTGCGCGACCCGCACCTCGCCCGGTCCGTCGAGCTCTCCGTACCCGGCCTCCTGGCCGCCGGCCCCGTCGGCGCACTGGACCCGGCCGCCGCGAAGAAGACCCGGCGCCGGGCCCTCACCCTGCTCCGCCTCATGCAGCGCGCCGCGTCGAAGCCGACCCCGTTCGCCGGCTTCGCCACCACGCACGTGCTCTTCGAGAACACGGCACCGGCCGCTTCGGACCTCCCCTCGCGCAGCCATGTGCGGATCGACCGCGCGGTGATCGAGTGGGTACGGCAGTGGATCGCCGCGGGCGGCCACCGGAGCCTGCGGCCGGAGCGGCTGTGGCTCACCGCCAACCCCACCGCGGCCGTCCGCCAGGACGCCTCCGGGACGCGCGTGACCTGGCTCCTGAGCAGGGCGGACGGCACCGAACGGGTGCTGTCCGCGCCATGCGGCGCCGCGCTCGCCGGCACCCTCGCCCGGCTGCGGGAACCGGTCCGCCTGGACACCGTCGCGCCGGGCGGCACCCTGCCCGACGGCCTCGCGCGCCTCGTCGCGCGCGGGCTCCTGGAGATCGGTCCACGTCTTCCCTCCCATGGCCGGCGGACGCTGCACGCGGCGGCCGACGCGACGGCGCCGGCACCGGACCTGGACCTGGACCTGGACCCGGACGCGACCGAGGCCCGGCAGGCCCGTCAACTCCACGACGCGCTGGGCGTGTTGCGTGACGCCGAGGACGCCCTCGCCGCCGATCCGGCACACGCGGGCGCCCGGCGCGACGCGAAGGACGGCATCGCCGCCGTCGCCACCGCGCTGGGGATCGGCGTCCGGGCGGGCGGCGGCGACCGTTCGGCGGTCGGCGAGGACGTCGTGGGCGTCATGGGCGTCCGTGCCGACGACGACGTTCCGCGCGCCGACGGCACGGGCCCCTTCGGCCCCGAGGTCCTCGCCGACCTCGGCCGCGTCCAGCGCGTCGTGCCGCTGCTCGGCTTCGAGCTGCCCTTCCAGCTGGCCACGGCCCTCGCGTTCCGGCGCCGCTTCGGCACCGATCCGGTGCCCGTCCTGACCGCCTACGCGTGGTTCCTCGACGAGGGCCGCCGGGAATCCGACGCGTTGCTCGCCGACTGTCAGGCCGAGGAACTCGCCACGGTCCTCGCCCTGCGCCACCGGCTCTTCGACGGGCTCCGCGCGGCGGCGGACCGGAACCCGGGCGCGCCGGAGGCCGCGTGCGATCCCGGCCTCCTCGACGCGGTGGCGGCCGATCTGCCGGACGCGGTCATGGACCTCTCCTGCGCGGCCTGGCCGGTCCAACTCGCCGGGGACCGCGTGGTGGTGAACGGGGTCGGCACCGGCTACGGCCGCTTCGCCGCCCGCGTCGCCGCCGGCCTGGACCCGGCCCGGCTCGCCGTGCTGCGCGACTGGGCGGCGACCGCCGCCACCCCTCACGAGCACGGGGTCCCGGTCGACATCGCCGCGTCGCTCGGCGCCACCGTCAACGAGCGGCCCCTGCTGCTGCCCGCCGCGCTCGGCTATCCGGGCCGCGCCCTGGAGTGCGCCCCCGAGACCCCCGGGGCCCGGGTCGACCTGTCCTCCTGCGCGGTGCGCGTGGCGGGCGGGCGGCTGCTGCTCTTCGGCGGCGAGGGCGACGACGCCCCGGGCACCGGCCCTGGCCCCGGTGCCGGCGCCGGCGCCGGCACCGGCACCGGCACCGGCCGCTTCGCGGGACGCCCGCTGTTCCCCGTACCGCACAACGCGACCCTGCCGACCGTGGCCCCCGGCCTGTACCGGTGGCTGAGCCGCCTCGGGCCGGGATCCGGGGCGACGCTCGCCCTGTGGGATCACGTGGACGCCCTCGCGGCGCCCCGGGACCCGGAGGCCGTACGGCACTATCCGCGGCTGACCCTGGGGCGGCTCGTGCTGAGCCGGCGCACCTGGAAGGTGCCCGCGGCGGCGCTGCCCGCGGAAGCCCTCCCGGGCGCGGCGGGAGCCGGCGGAACCGCGCGGGAGGCCCTGGCCTGGTACCGCTGGTGCGCGCGTACGGGCGTGCCCCGCCGCTCGTTCCTGCGCGGCACGACGCTCCCGGACCCCTGGGACGTCGTCCGCGGCCTGGCCGACAGACGCCCGGTGGACGCCGCCCGCTCCACCTCCGGCGGCGCGGCCCTCCGCAAGCCCCTCTACGTCGACTTCTCCCAGCCGCTGTGCTGGCCGGCCCTGGCGCCCGCGCCCGGGGACACGCTGACCTTCACCGAACCGCTGCCGGATCCCGCCGGCGGCACCACCGCCGCCGCACCCGGCAGCCGCGTCACCGAGTACGTCCTGGAGACCTCGCAGCCTCCGCGCGCACGAGCGACCGAGGGCTGCGCCGCCGCCACACGGCCGTAAGCAGGAAGACGAGATCATGCTCCGTAAAGGCACCGTCGCTCTGATCAACCCCAACCAGATCCACCCCCCGATCGCGCCGTACGCGCTGGACGTGCTCACCACCGCGCTGGAGGCCTCCGGCTTCGAGGCGCACGTCCTGGACCTCACCTTCCACCTGGACGACTGGCGGCAGACCCTCCGGGACTACTTCCGGGCGGAGCGCCCGCTGCTCGTCGGCGTGACCTGCCGCAACACCGACACGGTGTACGCGCTTGAGCAACGCCCCTTCGTGGACGGGTACAAGGCGGTCATCGACGAGGTACGGCGGCTCACCGCCGCGCCGGTCGTCGCGGGCGGAGTGGGCTTCTCCACCATGCCCTTCGCCCTGGTCGACTACTTCGGCATCGAGTACGGGGTGAAGGGGCCGGGCGAGAAGATCATCTGCGATCTGGCGCGGGCGCTCGCGGAGGGACGGTCCGCCGACCGCATCCACATCCCTGGACTGCTGGTCAACCGCGGCCCCGGGAACGTCACCAGAGTGGCCCCGCCCGCGCTGGATCCCCGCGCGGCCCCCGCGCCTTCTTCCTCGCCCTCACCCTCGCCCGCGCCCTCTTCCTCGTCCGCCCCGGTCCCCGTCCCGCTGTCGTTCGCGGCCGTCGGCCACCACGAGAGCCGGGCCTGGCAGGCGGAGACCGAACTCCCCTACACCCGGCGGTCGGGCGAGCCGTACAAGGTCGACAACCTGCGCTACTACCGCGAGGGCGGCCTGGGCAGCATCCTGACCAAGAACGGCTGCGTCTACAAATGCAGCTTCTGCGTCGAACCGGACGCCAAGGGAACGCAGTTCGCGCGGCGCGGCATCACGGCGGTGGTGGACGAGATGGAGGCGCTGACCGCCCAGGGCATCCATGATCTGCACACCACGGACAGCGAGTTCAACCTCTCGATCGCGCACAGCAAGAACCTGCTGCGGGAGATCGTGCGGCGCCGCGACCACGACGCGACCAGCCCGCTGCGCGACCTCCGGCTCTGGGTCTACTGTCAACCTTCCCCGTTCGACGAGGAGTTCGCGGAGCTGCTGGCCGCCGCCGGCTGCGCGGGCGTGAACATCGGCGCCGACCACACCCGTCCCGAGATGCTCGACGGGTGGAAGGTGACCGCGAAGGGCACCCGGTACTACGACTTCGCCGACACCGAGCGGCTGGTGCAGCTGTGCCACCGCAACGGCATGCTGACGATGGTCGAGGCGCTCTTCGGCATGCCGGGGGAGACCCTGGAGACCATGCGCGACTGCGTCGACCGGATGATGGAACTCGACGCCACGGTCACCGGGTTCAGCCTCGGCCTCCGGCTCCTCCCCTACATGGGCCTGGCCAAGTCCCTGGCCGAGCAGTGCGACGGGGTACGCACGGTCCGCGGGCTCCAGTCCAACAACGCGTCGGGGCCGATCGTCCTGAAGCAGCTGCACCAGTGCGACGGACCCATCGAGTACGAACGGCAGTTCATGTTCGACGAGTCCGGCGACTTCCGGCTCGTCTGTTACTTCTCCCCCGACCTCCCCGAGGCTCCGGGGACGGCGGACAGCCCCGACGGGATCTGGCGGGCCTCGGTCGACTTCCTCTGGGACCGCATCCCGAAGTCCGAGCAGTACCGGGTGATGCTGCCGACCCTCTCCGGCAGCAGCGAGAACGACAACAACTACGCCGACAACCCCTTCCTCACCAGCCTGAACAGGAAGGGATACACGGGCGCTTTCTGGGCCCATTGGCGCGACCGCGAGGCGATCATGAGCGGCGCCACGCTCCCGCTCGGGGAGCTCGCGGAGGCCGTCCGGTGACCGCCCCCGCGCTCCCGCTCGCCGGGCAGGTCGCGCTGGTCACCGGGGCCGGCCGCGGCATCGGGCGGATGGTCGCGGTCGCCCTCGCCGAGGCGGGCATGACCGTCGGACTGGTCGGCCGGAACCGGCGGCTCCTCGACGTCACCGCGCGCGCCTGCGCCGCCGCCCGCGAAGCCGCCTCCGGGGACGGCTCCGGGGACGGCTCCGGAGGCGGTCCGGAAGCCGGTGTCGCCGTGGCGGTGGCGGATGTCCGCGCGCCCGCCGAGATCCGGGAGGCCGCCGAGGCGGTACGGGCCGCACTCGGCCCCGTCGACCTCCTGGTGAACAACGCCGGCCTGGTGGACCAGGGCGAACTCCCCTTCTGGGAAGCCGATCCGGAGCGGTGGTGGGAGGTCTTCGAGACGAACGTCCGCGGCACCGTCAACACCTGCCGGGCCGTCCTGCCGGAGATGACCCGCCGCGGATCGGGCCGCGTCGTCAACGTCAACTCCCGCCTCGCCGTCCAGGGAGACCCCCGCTACTCCGCCTACTGCGGCTCCAAGGCGACGCTGCTCGCCCTGGACGCGGTCGCGGCGGAACCGCTCCGGGACCGCGGGGTCCACCTGTTCGACATCAGTCCGGGCATGGTGCGCACCGACATGACCCTGTCGATGGCCGTCTGCGCGGGCCGCGACGACTGGACGGACCCCGCCCTGTTCCTCGCGGCGATACTCCGCGTGGCCCACGGCGACCTCGACCCCCTCGCCGGCCGCTTCCTCCACGTGGGCGCCGACGACTTCGACGCGTTACTGAGCGAACGGCGGCTCGCCGTCTGACGGCACCACCTGCGAGGACGAGTGCGGAGCGGACCGCGGGGCGGACCGGAATCCGGCCGGGACCCGGGCCGGCCTCGGGCCGGACCTCGGCCGGTCCTCGGGCCGGTCCTCGGGCCGGTCCTCGGGCCGGTCCTCGGGCCGGAACCCTGATCGAACCCTGGGGCAATCCAGGGGTTCTCTTCGGGGGTTTCCCTGATGTCGGCGTGCCGGCGGGGCCGTTAGCGTCGTAGAGCGTCAGACGGCAGACGTCGGGCACCACGGGGGTCTGGTCGTGGCCCGGCGTCGCCGTCGGGCCACGCCGGCCCGGCCCGGGGCCGGGCGACCGTTCGCAACAGGGGGATCTCGCATGCGCAAGAACATCCGTCTACTCGGCGTCTCCGTGGCGGCGGCCGGACTGGCCGTCGGCGCGCTCTCCGGGTGCGGCATGGTGGTGAACGAGATGTACGAGGACAGCAGTTCGCTGCCCGAGAAGATCACCTCGGTCCGGCTGGAGAACGGCTCGGGCCGCGTCACCGTCAACGGCACCAAGGCCGGCGGGCCCCTGTCGCTGCGCCGCACGGTCTCGTACCAGGACAAGAAGCCCGACGGCCCCACCCACCGGGTCGAGAACGGGGTGCTGATCCTCGGCGACTGCGGTGACGACATCGACTTCTGCTCGGTCGGGTACAGCGTCGACGTCCCCGCCGGCATCCCGGTGAGCGGCAAGGTCACCAACGGCACGGTCAAGCTGACGAAGGTGGGCGCGGTCCAGGTGACCACCACGTCCGGCCGGATCGAGATGACCGGGGTGAACGGCGCGGTCGACGTGAGGACCACCAACGGCCGCATCACCGGATCGGACGTCAAGGGCGGCGGGATCAAGGCCCGGACGTCCAACGGGGGCATCGAGCTGAACCTGGCCGCGGACCTGGACGTCCAGGCGACGACGACCAACGGCACCATCGCCCTGAAGGTGCCGGGCACGGGCTACCGGATAGACGCGCAGACGGCCAACGGCGACAAGCGGATCGGTCTGACCGACGACCCGGCGGGCCCGCACCGGCTCACGCTGAAGACCAGCAACGGGAGCATCAGCGTCAAGAACTCCTGACCGGCCCGGTCTCGTCCGGCTCACGGGGCGTCCCGGCACGGCGGGTCGTAGTCCTGCCCGGGGACGTACTGCGCCCACAGGGCCGGGGTGAGGACGTTCCCGGTGGCCGCGCAGACGGTGCGGGCCGCGGCCTCCGGGTCGGTGGTCCAGATACGTACGGGCTGGTCCTCCGCGGTGCTCGCCAGAGTGCGCCCGTCCGGGGCGAAGGCGAGAGCGACCATCTTCTGCGCGCTGCCGGCGATGGCGCGGCTGAGGAAGGACGCACGGTCGGCACCCGTGAAGCGGATGCCGCCTTCGCCGCTGCCCACCGCCACCAGGTCTCCGCGCGCGGTCGCCGCCAGGGCGGTGGTCGTGCCGCGCGGGTCCGAGGAGCCGCGTGCGACCGGCCGCGCCGGGTCCGCGAGGTCCCAGAGGGTCAGTTCGCCGTCCTGGTCGGCCCGGGCCAGCGTCCGGCCGTCGCCGCTGAGCGCCAGCGCCTGGAGTTTGTCCTGTTTGGAAGGCCCGGGCAGCGTGGCCGTACGGTGCGACGCCGCCCGGTCCCACAGCTCGGCGCTCCCGCCGTGGCGCCCGACGCCGATCATCCGCCCGTCCGCACTGACCGTCAGCCCCTCGATGCCGTCCTCCTTGCCCGGCAGGCTTCCGGTCGCGGCGGGCCGGTCCGGCGGGGTGAGACCCCAGACCCGCACGGTGGCCCCGTCCTCGAAGACCAGCGTCCGGCCGTCCCCGCTCAGCCTCGCGTCGTCACCGGAGCCCTGGCTCGCCCCGGGCGTACGGGAGAGTTCCCGGGGTCGGGCCGGATCGGCGAGGTCCCACAGCACGAGAGGGCCGTCGCCGCCCGTGGCGAGCGTCCGGCCGTCCCGGCCGAAGCCGAGGACGGTCACTTGCTTCGTCGTCCCGGTGTTCAGCGTGCCGAGCGGGCGGGGGGCGCCGGCCGGCGAGGCGAGGTTCCACAGCCGGACCGTCCCGTCGGACCCGCCGGTGGCGAGAGTCCGGCCGTCCGGGGCGAAGGCGAGCGACAACGCGCCGTACGCGGCGGCGGGAAGCACCCGCCCGGGCAGGCTCCACAGCTGGAGCTGTCCGGCCTGGGTACCGCCGACGAGGGTGCGGCCGTCGGGGCTGAAGGCCAGGCCCCGGACGTTGGAGGGAGGGGCGGGGACGGCGGTACCGGCCGGGGACTGGGCCGGGTCGGTGACGTTCCACAGCCGCACGGTCCGGCCCCGGTCCGAGACGGCCAGGGTCTGGCCGTCGGCGCTGAAGGCCAGGGAGAGCACATCGCCCGCCGCCGGCAGATAGAACCGGAGCCGGACGGGGCGGGCCGGGTCGGCGAGGTCCCACAGCCAGACCCGGGCGTCGTTGCCCATCGCGAGGGTCCGCCCGTCGGGGCTGTAGGCGATCCGGTAACCGCTCGCGCTGGGCAACGGCGGGACCGGTTCCACGGGTGCCCGGTCCGGATGGGCCAGATCCCACACCCGTACGGGGCCGTTGCGCCAGGCCCCGGTGAGCGTGCGGCCGTCGGCCCCGAAGCGCAGGCTCTCCGGGAAGCCGTAGGCGCCGGCGAGCCGGCGGGGCGGGGCGGGCCGGGCGGGACCGTCCGGGCCGGCGGCCGGGGTGCCGAGGTCCACGAGGACCATCCGGCGGTCCGGGCCGGCCAGGGTGCGGCCGTCCGGACCGAACGCCACGACGTAGCTGGTCGCGACAGCCGAGGGCAGCGGAAGCACGACGGGCTTGGCGGGGTCGGTGACGTCCCACAGCCGGGCCGGGGTGTTGAAGCTCCGGCCGCTGGCCAGGAGCCGGCCGTTCGGGCTGAAGACCATGTTGGTGCTCAAGGCGGAGTCGGCGACCGGTGCGCCGAGCGGCCGGAGGCGGGCCGGATCGGAGGCGTCCCACAGCCGCAGCTTGCCGTCCTCACCCGTACTGGCGAGGACGCGTCCGTCGGGGCGGTAGACGGTCTCGTGGACCATGTTCTGCCGATGGGCCGCCCTCGTGCGCGGAAGGATCGAGTTGCCGTCGGCGAGCACGTTCAGGGTGGTCTCGGGGCGCGGTGCGAGGCGGTGGGCCACCAGGTCCAGCTGGGCCGCGAGCGCCGGGTCCGTCGCGCGCACCCCGGCGGCCTGCGAGACGATCCGGGCGGCCAGCGCCTGGCGCTGCTCGGCGCGGGCCGAGCCACTCTGCCGCAGGGCCGCGAACGAGGCCGCGGCGGCGACGACCACGAGCACGACGAGGACGGCCGTGAGCCGGTGCCGGATCCGTACCGCCCGCTTGGCGCGCCGCACGGACGTGTCGAGGAAGGCGCGCCGCAGCGGGTCGTCCTCGTCCGGGTCGTCGGGCGGGGGCGCCGCGTCGAGGGCGCGGGCGAGCGGGGCTCCCCGGTAGAGGGCGTCGTGCTCGTGTCCGGCGGCGGCCCAGGCGCGGGCGGCGGCGTCCAGGTCCTGGAGGATCAGGTTGCGGGGCCGGTCGTCGTCGATCCAGCCGCGCAGCCGGGGCCAGGCGGTCAGCAGCGCCTCGTGCGTGATGGCGACGGTGTCGCGGTCCTGGACGAGCAGGCGCTTGGTGGTGAACGCGGCGAGCACCGCCTCGGCGCGCGCCCGGTCGGGGATGGCGTCGAGAAGCTGTTCGCGGCGGACCCGGCGGCGGCTGTCGGCGGTGTCCTCGCCGACCGTCACCAGGCCGAGGAACAGCCGCCGGGCGATCCGCCGTTCGGCGGCGTCGAGGCGGTCGAAGACCCGTTCTGCGGTGTTACCGACGGCGTGGGCGACACCACCCGTGCCCGTGTAGCCGTCGACGGTGAGCAGGCGGCCCTGCCGGTTCTGCCAGGTGGCGCGCAGGGCGTGGGCGAGCAGCGGCAGCGCTCCCGTCTCGGGGTGGTCGCCGCTCCGGTCGCCGCCGGAGCCCGCTCCGCGGCCTTCCGGGCCGGCCGCGGGCTCGGTGGCGGAGAAGTCGGCGAGGAGGAGTTCGACGAGCCCCGGTTCGAGGCGCAGTCCGGCGGCGCGGGCGGGCCGGCGTATCGCGTCGGCGAGTTCGGCGCGGGTCAGGGCGGGGAGGAGCAGCTGGCCGTTCTGTACGGCGGTCCGCAGCCAGGGAAGTTCGGCGCAGCGGGCGTAGAAGTCGGCGCGCAGGGCGAGGACGACGACGGCGAGCGGGGCGTCGCCGCTGCCCGCGCCCGGGTCCGCCAGCCAGGCCAGCAGTTCGGTGAAGCCCTGCCGTTCGGCGGGGTCGGCGCAGAGGGTGAAGAGTTCCTCGGCCTGGTCGACCACCACGAGCGTCCGTGCGGGCACGGCCTCGCGCAGCCGCCGCGCGAAGCGCGTCCGGTCGGCGGTCCACCAGTGCGCCATCCGGTCCGGCTCCTCGTCGGCGAGCCGGGCGAGACGGGCGGTCAGTTCGGCGAGGGGGCGGGCCGTCGGGGTGAGCAGCAGCCGCGGCCAGTGCCGCGATCCGGGCACCGGCACCCGGGCCTGGTCGAGGTCCTGCCAGAGCCCGGCCTGGAGCAGCGAGGTCTTGCCCGCGCCGGACGGGGCGACGACGACCAGCGGGGTGCGGCCGGCATGGCAGTCGGCGAGCCGTTCGCCGAGTTCGGTGAGGAGCCGGCGGCGGCCGAAGAAGCGGTCGGCCTGGTCGGCGGTGAAGGCGGAGAGACCGGGATAGGGGCAGTCGTCGGTGACCGGGCCGACGGTGTGGTGCTCGCGGCCGTCGGCGGTCTCGGTGTAGTCGATGTGGAGATGGACGTCGCCCTGCTCGGCGACGTACATGTCCCGCCCCGAGGCGAACGCGTGCGAAGACGCCGGCCCCGGGATGTCGGACAACGGGTCGGTGGGCCCCTCGTCCGGCCGGTCGCCTGGCCGCTCGCGCGGCCGGCCGGGCCGACGTTCCTCGTCGGGAGTGCTCACCGCTCGGCCCCCTCGGGACTCGCTGCCCGCCGTGCACATGACGTGCCGCCAGGCTAGCGGCGCCCCGGACGGCCGGGGAAGGCGGAAGCGAAGGGACAAGCGGGGAACAAGCGGGAAGGGAGAGCGGAGGAAGCGTGAAGGCGCGCGGGTGACGTGCGGTGGCCGGGCCGGGAAGGGCTGGGGCTGCCGGGAGACCCGGGCCGGGAAAACGGCCCGCCAGGGGAAGGGCCGCCAAGGGAAGGGCCGGCCGGGGAAAGGCTTGGCCGGGGGGAACGGCATCGGGGGGACAGCCGTTCCCCCCGATGAGAACCGGACCTGCCAGTCCAGCGCCGTGATCAGGGGACGCACTCGGCGCGGACCCCGCAGTGAGGGCCGGTTCCAAAGCCCTGCGGATTCCTGCCAGACCCGCTGGGCTCGAGACCCATCCTGCTCGTTCGCCCGCCGCTCCGGGGGTCGGCGAAAGGCCCCGTTCACTGGGCCATTGGTCCATAAAGACCCGGCCGGAAGGCGCTCGGTTAGACTCGGCGACCGCGTAAACGCGGCGCCGGGAGCGGTGACGGCGGCGGCAGCGGTGGTGACAGGGGTTTCAGGGGCGACTGGGGAGAGCGGACGAATGGCGCAGGTGAAGAAGGTCGCGCTCTATGCGGTCGGGGTTTTCGTGCTGTACACGATCATCACGTCCCCGGCCCGGGCGGCGGACCTCGTCCAGGTAGGGTTCGAGGGCATATCGAGCGCCGCTCAGAGCGTCGGCCAGTTCATGACGGAGCTCGTCAACTGAGTCGACCGACTCGCACCGGACTCGCCCACGGGAGACGGCAGTGATCCGCCATCTGGTCCTCTTCAAGCTCGACGACGGCGTCCGGCGCGACGACCCCCGCGTGATCGCGGGCGCCGAGGCGTTCCGCGCCCTCGGTTCGCGGATCCCCGAGCTGACGTTCTGGGAATGCGCCTGGAACATCAGCGACCGGCCGATCGCGTACGACTTCGCCATCAACTCCGCCGTCGCCGACCGGGACGCGCTCCAGCGCTATCTGGACCACCCGGCGCACCAGGCGGGCGTCGCGCTCTGGCGCGAGTTCTCCACCTGGGTGATCGCCGACTACCCGTTCGAGGCCTGATCCCCCGCCTCGTCCTCCGCGGCGCGCACGCGTCACCACCCTTCCGGGCCCTTCGCCGTCGACGGCGGAGGGCCCGGATTCTTACCCGCCCGACGCTCACTCAACACGTGGTTATGCGGTGCTTGCACACAGTGGACATGTCTTGTGATGCTATGACCGCTTTTGACGAATGAGTCGACCGAAGTTGACGTGAAGGGGTGGCGTGAACGTGCCGGCCAGTGCAGCGCCTCAGGTCCCTCCCCAGAACGAGCCCGGAACCCCGACCACGCCCGGCGCCCCCCGTACGCCCGGCACCGCCGGCGCCCCCGACGCCGACGCCGCCGCCGACATCCCGAGCGCTTCCGACGACTCCGGAGACACCGAAGAGTCGGGCGACTCCGGCGGTCCCGGCGACTCCGACACGCCCGAGACCGCCGACGGCACCCCCGGCGCGCGCACCGGCCACCGCCCCGGCACCCGCGGCGCCGACACCCGCGCCCTCACCCAGGTGCTCTTCGCGCGGCTCAAGAACCTGGAGCCGGGCACCCCGGAACACCAGCACGTCCGCGGCGCCCTGATCGAGGCGAACCTCCCCCTCGTCCGCTACGCCGCCGCCCGCTTCCGCAGCCGCAACGAGCCGATGGAGGACGTGGTCCAGGTCGGCACCATCGGCCTGATCAACGCCATCGACCGCTTCGACCCGGACCGGGGCGTGCAGTTCCCGACCTTCGCCATGCCGACCGTCGTCGGCGAGATCAAGCGCTACTTCCGCGACAACGTCCGCACGGTCCACGTCCCCCGCCGCCTCCACGAACTGTGGGTCCAGGTCAACGGCGCCACCGAGGACCTCACCACCGCCCACGGCCGCTCCCCGACCACCGCCGAGATCGCCGAACGCCTCAAGATCGGCGAGGACGAGGTGCTCGCCTGCATCGAGGCCGGCCGCTCGTACCACGCCACCTCCCTGGAGGCCGCCCAGGAGGGCGACGGCCTGCCCGGCCTGCTCGACCGCCTCGGCTACGAGGACCCCGCGCTCGCCGGCGTCGAACACCGCGACCTCGTCCGGCATCTGCTCGTCCAGCTGCCCGAGCGCGAGCAGCGCATCCTGATGCTCCGCTACTACAGCAACCTGACGCAGTCCCAGATCAGTCAGGAGCTCGGGGTCTCGCAGATGCACGTGTCAAGGCTCCTCGCCCGGAGCTTCGCCCGCCTGAGATCCGCAAATCGGATCGAGGCGTAACCGGATCGGGTAGACCCTTCCGGAGCACCTTTAAGGCACCTCAAAAGCCGCACACCCCTTGTTTCCTGCGGATACTCGACTCCGCTGTGTCGACAAGTCACTACAGCGCGTTGCCGACTTGTGACATTCTGCAGAAACCGCGTTTGCCACGGCCTCACCTCCGGTATTCAGGTGGAGGCTGCGTTCCTCAGATGGCCGTGGCCGCCACGACCGTCCGCGACCTCAAAGGGGGTGGCATGTCCGCAGAACAGGGCAGCTCGAAGGTGCTCACGCTCACGCCCATGCCCGTGCCCGCGCAGACGACGGCGCCGACCGCCGCCGATGGCGACGCGGGCCTCGCCGCCACGCCGACGGCCGTCACGACCGAGGCCATCGACACCCGTACGCTCTCCCGCTCCCTCTTCCTGCGGCTGCGCGCCCTGGACGACGAGGGCGCGGCCGATGACAGCCCGGAGCGGACCTACGTCCGCGACACCCTGATCGAGCTCAACCTCCCCCTCGTGCGCTACGCGGCGGCCCGCTTCCGCTCCCGCAACGAGCCGATGGAGGACATCGTCCAGGTCGGCACCATCGGCCTGATCAAGGCGATCGACCGGTTCGACTGCGAACGGGGCGTGGAGTTCCCGACGTTCGCGATGCCGACCGTCGTCGGCGAGATCAAGCGCTTCTTCCGCGACACCTCGTGGTCCGTGCGCGTCCCGCGCCGCCTCCAGGAGCTGCGGCTCGCCCTCACCAAGGCCAGCGACGAGCTCGCGCAGAAGCTCGACCGCTCCCCGACCGTGCCCGAACTCGCCGCCGTGCTCGGGGTGTCGGAGGAGGACGTGGTCGACGGCCTGGCCGTCGGCAACGCGTACACCGCCTCCTCGCTCGACTCCCCCTCCCCGGAGGACGACGGCGGCGAGGGCTCCTTGGCCGACCGTCTCGGCTACGAGGACACGGCTCTGGAGGGCGTCGAGTACCGCGAGTCGCTGAAGCCGCTGCTCGCCAAACTCCCGCCCCGCGAACGGCAGATCATCATGCTGCGGTTCTTCGCGAACATGACCCAGTCGCAGATCGGCGAGGAGGTCGGCATCTCGCAGATGCACGTCTCGCGCCTGCTGACGCGCACGCTGGCGCAGCTTCGCGAGGGCCTGATCGCTGACTGAACTCCCGCTTCCGCCCGACCACTTCCTTCCTGACGCCTCGCCAGTCACACTGCCGCCATGGCAGCCCAGGGACGGTGGCGCGGGTGTGGGGAACGGCCGGGAGTCGTACTCGTGTCCGTGGTCGCGCTCTGTCTCGGCGGAGCGCTGACCGCGTGCGGCGCGGACGACGACGGCCAGGGCTACGCGGCGGTCGGCGCCGGCGCGGGAGGCCCCAAGGGCGCCGTGCCACCGTCCGGTTCGGTCACGATGGTCCCGCTGGGGCCTGACCGTTCCTCTCCCCCGCCTTCACGGTTGCCGTCGCCGTCACCCTCGGCGGAGCCGAAGGGGGGCGGGGCTGCGACAGCGGATCCGTCGACCTCGCCTCGTACGCCTGGGGCGGGGGCTGCGCCGGGGGCGTCGGGAGGATGGGACGCACCAGACGCGCAGGGCGGGCCGAAGGGCCCGGAAGCGCCAGGAGAGCCCGGGACGCCCGCCCCGCCCTCTCCGACGACCACGCCGGGTCCCACCGGCCCGCCTACGCCGGCGGCGCTCACGCTCTCCGCTCCCGTACGGTCCGCCGCCGACCGGCGCTGGTGCGAGAAGGTGACGGTGACCTTCCGCAACACCGGGGGCACGGCCACCCGTTCGGGCAGCGTCACCTTCGCCACGCACGTGATCGGCGCGCTCGGCGTCGACTGGGCCACGCTCACATCCGACCAGCCCCTGCCCGCGCCCCTCGCGGCCGGGGCGTCCGAGACCCGTACGTACACGGTCTGCGTGGACGCCTGGCGGGTGCCGCTCGGCATGCGGGTCGACACCCGTGAGGTCACGGCCGAGTGGCGGTGACCTCGCGGCCCTTGGTCTACGGGCGCAGGGCGGCGAGCAGCCGTACGGCGAACTCCTCCGGGCGCTCCACGCACCCCACATGCCCGCCGGGGAAGACGGCGTGCGCGGCCCCGGTCAGCTCGTCGAGCCGCCGGGCCGGCCCCACCAGCTCCTCCTGACCGTCCGCACCTCGATGGCACCGACCCCACTTCCGGGCGGGGAAGAATGGATCTCCCTCGGAATCGATGAAGCAGGGCCGTTTCTTCGAAGGGGAAGCGTGGGGGATTTTTATCCACAGCCTGTGAATAGTTTCCCGTCCCACCTCAGGCCAGGGCGAGAACAGCCACCGCCGGAGCCATGTAGATCAGCGGGAACGGGATGTGCCCGTACGCGCGGGCGCGGAGCACCGTGACGACAGCGCCCGCGAAGTAGAGGACCAGGCCGATCGCGGCGGCGACCCCGACGGCGGGGACGGCATAGCCGACCAGCAGCCCGACGGCGCCGGCCAGCTTGGCCGCGCCGAGCAGGTTCCAGGTGGCGCGCGGAACCCCGTACTCGGCCAGAGGCCCGACGACGAACGTCGCCCGGAAGAAGATCGCAGCACCGGAGAACCCGGCCATGAACGCGGCGACAGCGGTGACGACGGCGGCAGTGGTGGACATCTCGGTCTCCTCGTTCGGCCCGCGGCGGGCGTTTCCCGCACGCTCGCTTCACTGACACCGGGCGGGAGGGGGGTGTGACCGGGTACGGGGACTTCTTTTTCGGCGGCTGTGGCACGTGCGGCCCGGTGGGGTGGGGCTCGGTTCGCGGCCTGGGAAGGTGGGGCCGTGTCCGCCGGTTCGGGGTGCGCGGCAGTGGAATGGGGCATCCGGGCACGGCTCAGCGGCCGACCGCCGTCGGCCGGCCGGGGTTCATGCCCCGCTGGTCACCACCGGAGGGAAATGAGTCGGAATCCCGCGCCGGAATGGGGCGGGTGTGAACTCGCGTGGCCGCAGAGGCGGCCTGTTTCCACTCCGCGCGCTCGCGAAGGGACTTAATTCCCTCTCGCCCGGAATGCGGGAGGGAATTGCTCCGAAACGGCCACCCGTATGGACCAAAAACCCTGGCGGACATTGCCTCGGGGGTGCACGCGGTGTCAGTCTCTCCGCTGGTGGCAAGGCCGTCGAGCGTGCCACGTCCTCGGTTTGATTTCCCTGCGCGAGAGGCGATGGGCAATGAGTGAGCCACTTCGGGTGACGCCGGTAAGCGAGTCGCCGAACCAGTTCACCTACATCTACAACCTAGGGATCAACGGGCTTTTCACCTTGGCGTTCAGCGTCCCCGGTGTGACCCGTGACAGCGTCGTCATGGTGTCGATGTGCGAACTGGACGGCCGGACCGGCGCTCCGTTCATCGGGGACGCCACGATGACGGTGCACAACGTCGCTCCGGACGACGGTCAGGTGCACGTCCGGGGAGAGGTGAACTGGGACTCCGCCCTCTCCGTTCGCGTGTATTTCCTCGTCTCCTGACGCTGCCTGTTCGGGCGCTCGGGAGCCGTCCTGGGGACGGTCTCCCTCCTCATCCGCCCATGCGGGCACGCCCGTTGACCGCGTCCGTAGAATCCCGGGCATGGGCAATTTCTCCTGAACCGGCGAGCACGTTCCAGACCTCGACCCGGCGTCCGCCGGGTGCCGTCAGCGTGCCCTCACGCTCGCATCAGGAGACTCCCGCTTCCCATGTCCCACCCTTCCGCCTGCCCCGCGCTCGATGCCCGCATCGCCCGGCTGCGGCAGCTCGCCGAATCCGAACCCCGTCTTGAAGGCGTCCTTCTCTACGGGTCCTGGACCCTGGGCGAGGCCGACGCCCACTCCGACATCGAGGCGTACCTCTACGTCCAGGACCGGCACGTCGACGACTTCGACGGGCCCGCGTTCCTGGCGCGCCTCGCACCTCTCACGCTCGCCTACACCAACATGTACGGGGTCCTCGCGGTCGTCTTCGACGACCTCATGCGCGGCGAGTTCCACATCGTCGCCGCCAAGCCCGGTATCGACGAAGTCCCGGCCTGGGCCGGGATGGTGCACCTGCCCCGCCCCGAGGACGCCGTCCTGCTGGACCGCACCGGGCGCCTCACCGAGGCCGCCCGGCAGCTGGCGCGCTTCCGTCCGCCCGAGGCGGTGGCCACCGCCCGGCAGCTGACCGACGAACTGGCCAACTGGACGCTGATGCTCGCGCACGTCCTGGCCCGCGGTGAGACCGGCCGCGCCCACGCCCTGCTGCACACCGTCGTCGCACCTCAACAACTGCGGCTCTGCCGGCTCCTGCGGGACAGCACCGCCCACTGGCTCACCCCCAGCCGGGCCATGGAGCGGGACCTGCCCGCCGCCGACCTCGACCGGTACGTCTCCACCACCACCTCCGCCGCCCGCGACGCGGAGGTACGGGCCGCCGCCCGCGACAGTTGGCGCTGGAGCCGGGACCTCGCCGCCGAGGCGGCGGACCGCTGGGCCGTCCCCCTCCCCCATGGACTGCACGAGCGGATCAGCGGACTCCTGGAGGCCCGTCACTGATCACCGGGCCGCGACGGGGCTGCCCCTCCCCCTGCGAATATGAGCTGTGCGCCGGACAAGGGAGGGTTTCGTGCAGAACTACAGGTCGACCATTTTTCTCGTCCTGGTCGTCCCCTTCGTCGCGCCCCGGGCCGTCGGGCGGATCCCCGGCGGCGGATGGACCGGGCTGTGGGGCGTGGTCGAGGCCGCGCTCTGCATCGCCGTCCTGGTGTTCGCGGCGGACGAGGTGCGCCAGGGCCGGAAGAGGAAGCGGAGCGCCGACTAAACAGCCGCGGCCGGCATCCGGTCGGTCCGGAACAAGACGCACGGGCGGAGCGGCCCCTCGGGCGCGCTCGGGTCCTCGAAGTCGCAGGCCGGATCGCGGGTCATGCCGAGCCGGCGCATCACGGCCTGGGAGCGGAGGTTGCCGACGTTCGTCATCGCGACCACTTCCGGCAGGCCCAGGGTCTCGAAGGCGAAGGCGAAGGCCAGGCAGGCCAGGCCGGCTTCGGTGGCGTAGCCGTTCCCCCATACGGAGGGCTTCAGCCGCCATCCGACGTCCACGCCCGTCACCGGCACCCCCTTCACCTCGTCCAGCCCGGCGCGGCCGAGGAACTCGCCCGTCTCCCGTGACTCGAGGGCCCACCACCCGAAGCCCCGCGCGTCGAAGTCGGCCCGCATCCGGGCCACCGTCTCGTCGCTCTCTTC
The DNA here is from genome assembly GCA_002355495.1 of Streptomyces laurentii. Classification (GTDB taxonomy): domain Bacteria; phylum Actinomycetota; class Actinomycetes; order Streptomycetales; family Streptomycetaceae; genus Streptomyces; species Streptomyces laurentii. The sequence goes on along the minus strand of AP017424.1, from coordinate 4,017,767 downwards.
CCTCGTGAGCAGGTCGCCCAGGTACCTCCGGACTTCGAGGTCGGCGTTCATCGCCGCCCACGGCTCCAGATCGGACTCCCGCCAGCGACGGAGCAGAAGACGTTCGGTTCGCAGCTCTGTCATGCCGACCAACCAACCCGATCCGCCTCAGGGCGGCGAACGGTTATTTCGGGCCTGCGGCCGGCCGACGACTGCCGGAGCGATACCCGGGCTTCCGCGTGGCCCCCTCCTCCCGTTCCCCTCCTCCCGTACCCCTCCTCCCCAACTACCTCGATGGCCCCCGCGTACCGAAGTACAGGGGGGCCATCAGGTTCGTGCGGTGGTTCAGCCCAGCGCCAGCCAGGCCACGCCCGCCAGGACGGCGATCGCGACGATGACGCCGACGATCACGCCCACGCGCGGGCCGGAGGACGCGGAATGAACGGTCGCGTTCTGGTACTGCTGCTGACCCTGCGGGACGCCCTCGTCGACGAAGGCGCGGAACATCTGGGTGCTGCCGGCGGGGTCGTGGGAGCCCTCGGGGGGCTGACCGCCCTGGCCGTACGGTGCTTGGGGGTTGTGTGCCATGGCCCGGACCCTAGCGAAGTCGGACGGACGCCCCCAAGCCCTGCCCCGCCGTTCCCCCCGCCTCCGGCCGTGACCCGCACGACACCCCTGCCTTTACCGATTCTTTAGCCCTCTTTGACCGATTTAGTTTGCCTGAAGCAACCATCCATCTCTATCGTTGCTCTAAGCAACAAGATGGAGGGGTGCCCGATGGACCAGATGAACCGGTACGAGGCGCTCAGCCGGCAGGTGAGTGCGATCGGAGCCGTCAAGCGCGGCCTCGCCCGTACCCTGCCGGCCGAATGCCCGGGCGGTTCCGCGATCGTCCTCGCACTGCTCAACCATCACGGCGACATGCGCATGAGCCGGGTCTCCGAGCTGATGTCGGTCGACATGTCGGTCAGCAGCCGGCACGTCGCCCACACGGTGGAGTACGGCTGGGTCGAACGACTGCCCGACCCGGCGGACCGGCGTTCTCGCATCCTGCGCCTCACCCCGGGGGGTGAGGCGATGCTCGCCGAACTCGACCGACGACTGAACGTCTTCCTCGCCCGCCATCTCGCGGAGTGGTCCGACGAAGACGTCGCACTGCTCACCACCCTGCTCGCCCGCCTCCGTGACGACTTCGGGGACTGCCGGGCCCACCACGCCTGACCTGCCAAGGCTTCACCCAGCCAGACCACGCGGCCAGACTTCACGCAAAGGACATTCATGGCTACCACCGCACCTGCCAAGGGTGCACAGGGGGACCGGGGCGACAGCTCCACCGCCCCGATGACACACCGGCAGATCATGGAGGCGCTGTCCGGGCTTCTGCTCGGCATGTTCGTCGCGATCCTGTCCTCCACGATCGTCTCCAACGCCCTCCCGCAGATCATCACCGACCTGGGCGGCGGCCAGTCCGCCTACACCTGGGTCGTCACCGCCTCGCTCCTGGCGATGACCGCGACCACCCCGCTCTGGGGCAAGCTGGCCGACCTCTTCTCGAAGAAGCTGCTGGTCCAGATAGCCCTGACCATCTACGTCGCGGGCTCGATCGTGGCGGGTCTGTCCCAGAGCCCCGGCATGCTCATCACGGTCCGCGTCGTCCAGGGCATCGGCGTCGGCGGTCTGACCGCCCTCTCCCAGATCATCCTGGCCGCCATGATCTCCCCGCGTGAGCGCGGCCGGTACAGCGGTTACCTCGGCGCCACGTTCGCCGTCGCCACCGTCGGCGGCCCGCTGCTCGGCGGCGTCATCACCGACACCGACTGGCTCGGCTGGCGCTGGTGCTTCTACGTCGGCGTGCCCTTCGCGATCATCGCCCTGGTGGTGCTCCAGAAGACCCTGAAGCTCCCCGTCGTGAAGCGCGACGTCAAGGTCGACTGGTCCGGCGCCTTCTTCATCAGCGCCGCCGTCTCCCTGCTCCTCGTCTGGGTCACCTTCGCCGGTGACAAGTACGACTGGATGTCCTGGCAGACGGCCGCCATGGTCGGCGGTTCGATCCTGCTGGGTCTCGTCTTCGTCCTGGTCGAGTCCCGCGCCTCCGAGCCGATCATCCCGCTGCGTCTGTTCCGCAACCGGACGATCACCCTCGCCTCGCTCGCCTCGCTCTTCGTGGGTGTCGCGATGTTCGCCGGCACGGTCTTCTTCAGCCAGTACTTCCAGCTGGCCCGCAACGAGTCGCCGACGATGTCCGGTGTCCTCACGATCCCGATGATCGCCGGACTCTTCGTCTCCTCCACGGTCTCCGGCCAGATCATCACCAAGACCGGCCGCTGGAAGGCCTGGCTGGTCAGCGGTGGCGCCTTCGCCACGGCCGGCCTCGGTCTGCTCGGCACGCTGCGGTACGACACCCCGTACTGGCACATCGCCCTCTTCATGGCGGTCCTCGGCCTCGGCCTCGGCATGATGATGCAGAACCTGGTCCTGTGCACCCAGAACCAGGTCGCGCCCGCCGACCTCGGCGTCGCGTCCTCCGTCGTCACCTTCTTCCGCTCCCTCGGCGGAGCGATGGGTGTCTCGGCGCTCGGCGCGATCATGGCCCACCGGGTCACGCAGTACGTCAAGGAGGGCCTGACCGAGCTCGGCCCGAAGGCCGCGGCGGCCATGGGCCAGGGCGGCGGCAGCGGCATCCCGGACATGGACAAGCTGCCCGCCCCGATCCGTACGGTCATGGAGGCGGCGTACGGCCACGGTGTGGCCGATGTCTTCCTCTACTCGGCGCCGTTCGCGTTCGTCGCCTTCCTCGTGACGCTCTTCATCAAGGAAGTCGCGCTGAAGAGCAACGCGGTGAAGAAGGCCGACGCGCCGGAGCCGCAGGACGCCCCGGCGGACGCCGTTCCGGCCGACGCGGCCAAGTAGAAAAGCTCCCGGCCGCGCTTCGAGCGGAGGCGCGGCCGGGTACGTACGAAGCGGCGGGCAGGGGACGGCCCGCCGCTTCGTCATTTCTACGTATGTACGGTCATTCCGTATGTACGGTCATACGGTCACCCTTGCGCGCCCCGCTCCGCCGCCGCCTCCGCGCGGCCGCGCTCGACCATGACCTCGATGCCGGCGATCAGCACGTCCAGGGCGTAGTCGAAGTCCCGGTCCCAGATCTCGTCGACGGAGCCGTGCGAGAGCCGCTCGTCGAGGACCTCGCTCATCTCCTCCAGGGTCCCCGTGAACTGATCCTCCTCACGGAACGCCGCGATCGAGTCCGTGTAGAAGTCGTCCTGCGACATGCCGGCCTGCTGCGCGACCCGGCTGAACTGGCCCTCGATCGTCCCGTAGCCGTACACGAACTGGAAGACGGCGGACGTCGCGCTCGGCGTGCGCGAGACCGGCAGACCGCTGTCCCGGATGGCCTTGTGGATCTCGCCGCCGACGGCGATCGCGTGCGGTCCGACGTTGAGGTACTGGCCCGCGACCGCCGACATCCACGGGTGCCGCACCAGCATCCGCCGGTACTCGAGCGCGAGCACCCGGACCCGCTCCCGCCAGCCGTCGGCCGCCAGCACCGCGGCCAGGTCGACCTCCCCGTAGCAGGAGTCGAGGGCGTACTCGATGATGTCGTCCTTGGTGTCCACGTACCAGTACAGGGACATCGCGGTGACGTTCAGCTCGGTCGCGAGCCTGCGCATCGAGAGCTTGGCCAGGCCCTCCTCGTCCAGCATCCGGATCGACGTGACGACGATGCGGTCACGGTCGAGCCCGGCCGGGCCGCTGCCGCCACGGGCGGCCCGGCTGCGTTTGTTCGTCTCCAGCCAGACGCTGGAACGCGCCGGGTTCTTGGCCCTGTCCGCTGCCTTGGCCATCGCGTTCCTCCGTCTGTCCGTGGCTCACGCCCATGCTAAGCAGCGGACACCTGGTCCTCCGCTCCCTCACCGGCCGCCTCGGCCGCCGCCCGCCGCTCCGCGCGCTCGGCCCGGCTGAGCAGCGCCGCCGCCAGCAGACCGCCGGCGAAGACGGCGACCGCGCCGACCAGCTGGCTGGTCTGCAGGCCGCCGGCGAAGGCGTCGGAGATCTTCTGCCGCTCGGCGTCGCTGCCCGCCGCGGCCAGGGCGGCCGGGAGCGAGGTGGCGGTGACGGTGACGAGCGCGGCGAAGCGGGCGTTGAGGACGGCGCCGAGGATGGCGACGCCGAGGCCGTTGCCGAACTCGGCGAGCGTGCCGTTGACGCCGGCGCCGACACCCGCCTTCTCCGGCGGGATCGCGCTCATGATGGCGTTGGCCATGGCCGGGTTGGAGAGCGCGATGCCCGCGCCCATCAGGACCAGGCCGAGCAGCATGCCGCCGTAGCTGCCGTCCGTACCGCCGCCGAGCAGGGCGATCGAGGTCAGACCGGCGGCGACCAGGGACAGGCCGACGGCCACGGCCGATGCCGTACCGACCTTCATGACGAACCTCGGGCCGAGACCGGAGAGGTTGAGGACGACGATCGTCAGGGCGAGCGGCGTCATCCGCAGGCCCGCCTCCAGCGGCTCGTACCCGAGGACGAACTGCAGGTGCTGCGTCAGCAGGAAGAGTGAACCGCCCATGCCCAGCATCACCAGGATCGCGCCGGCGACGGCGCCGACGAACTTCTGGTTGCGGAAGAAGTGCATGTCGAGCATCGGGTACGGGATGTGCAGCTCCCAGGCCGCGAAGGCGCCGAGGACGGCGAGGCCGACCGCGGCCGAGACCAGTGTCTCGGCGGAGGTCCAGCCGCTGCCGGGGCCGGTGATGATCGCGTAGACGAGCGCGGTCATGCCGATGGTGGAGAGCAGCGCGCCGAGCGGGTCGGGGCGCTCGCCGTTCGGGTTCTTGGACTCCGGTACCAGTTTGAGGACGGCGACGAGGCCGATCACGGCGACCGGGATGTTGATCAGGAAGATCATTCCCCACCAGAAGTGGTTCAGGATCACGCCGCCGATCAGCGGGCCGGCGGCGAAGCCGAGGGAGCCGACGGTGGCCCAGATGGCGATGGCCTTGACCCGCTGGGAGTCGTCGAAGATCTGCATGACGACGGCGAGGGTCGTGGTCATCAGGAGCGCGCCGCCGACACCCATGCCGGCGCGGGCGGCGATCAGCTGGGCGGTCGAACCGGCGAGGCCGGCGGTGAGCGAGCCGATGCCGAAGAGCGCGAGGCCGAGCGCGAGGAGCTTCTTGCGGCCGTAGCGGTCGGCGGCGTTGCCCGCGGTGAGGAGCAGGCCGGACTGGACGAGCGAGTACGCGTTGATCATCCACTGGATGTCGCTGGTGGACGCGTGGAGCTCGCTGGTGAGGGAGGGGATCGCGACGCTGAGGACGGTGTTGTCCAGCAGCACGGTGAGCTGGGCGAGGCAGATGACGCCGAGGATCAGCCAGCGCTGGGGATGGCCGCCTGTCGCTACGGATCCGCTCGCGGCGGTCGACGACGCCGTCATGGGCAACTCCTTATACGGTGTACGAGGCGCGGTTCTCGTACACCGTAGAGGAGTCCTCTTACGCTGTATAGCAAATAAGGAAAGTGCGGCTCCGGCGGCGTAGTGGAGGTGGTCGTGGCGAAGGTGGTCGTGGCGAAGGATTTCGTGGTGGCCGGCGTGGCGGTGGCGGTGGCGGTTTCGGAAGGCGCGTCGTCACTCCGCCGGCTTGATCAGATAGCCGGCGCCACGGCGGGTGTGGATCATCGGGGTGCGCCCGGCGTCGATCTTCCGCCGCAGGTACGAGATGTAGAGCTCGACGACGTTGGCCTTGCCGCCGAAGTCGTACGACCAGACCCGGTCCAGGATCTGCGCCTTGCTGAGCACCCGGCGCGGGTTGCGCATCAGATAGCGCAGCAGCTCGAACTCGGTGGCCGTGAGGTGGACGGACTCGCCGCACCGCGTCACCTCGTGGCTGTCCTCGTCCAGGGTCAGGTCGCCGACGGTGAGCAGCGGCCGGCCGGCGCGCGCCCGCGCGGCCCCGGAGCGGCGGATCAGCGCGCGCAGCCGGGCCACCACCTCCTCCATGCCGAACGGCTTGGTGACGTAGTCGTCCCCGCCGGCCGTGAGCCCGGCGACCCGGTCCTCGGGGGCCTCCTTCACGGCCTTGCCGTCCCGGCCGGTCCTGACGGTCGTCCTCGCGCTCTTCTCCGCCAGGAACAACACCGGCACCTCGGGCAGTTCGCTCCGCAGCCGGGCGAGGACCGAGAGGCCGTCCATGTCGGGCAGGGCCAGGCCGAGGACGACGACATCGGGCCGGAACGCCCGGACGGCCCGTACCGCCCCGGCTCCGTCGGCCTCACGCCGCACCTGCCAGCCCTCGTAGCGCAGGGACATCGACAGCAGTTCGCCGAGCGCGTCCTCGTCATCGACGACGAGGACGCGGACGGCCCCGCCCGTGCTGCCGGACCGGGGTGCTTCGGATCGCGAGCGGAAAGTGGTCGCAGTCATACGGGAGACGTTCGCCGCGCCGCCTGAGACGAGCCTTTCGCTTCCCTGTGAATTCTCTGAGAACCGGAGACAGACCTGGTCAGGACCTGCGCGAAGGGAGGGCGAACAGACGTGCCGCGTTGTCGTGGCAGACGGCGCGCAGCCAGTCGTCGCCGAGCCCGAGCTGTTCGAGGGCGTGCAGCTGGTGGGCGTACGGATAGGGGATGTTGGGGAAGTCGGTACCCAGCAGGATCCGGTCGGACAGCCCCGCGAGCCGCTTCAGCTCGGCGGCCGGGAAGGGCGCGGTCTCCTCGCTGAAGTCGGTGAAGGCCATGGTGGTGTCGAGGTGGACGCCCTCGTACCGCTCGGCGAGGTCGAGGAACTCGCCGTACTCCGGCATCCCCAGGTGCGCGACGATCAGCCGCAGGCGGGGGTGGCGGGCGAGGAGCGCGCCGACGGGTCCCGGGCCGGTGTGCGGGCCGGGGACGGGGCCGGACGCGCAGTGGGCGACGACCGGCGTCGCGGTGTCCTCGAGGAGCCGCCAGACGCCGTCGAGGAGCCGGTCGTTCGGGTCGTACCCGCCGACCTGGACATGCGCCTTGAAGACCCGGGCCCCGCGGTCGAGGGCCTGCCGGACGTAGCCGGGCGCGCCGGCCTCGGGGAAGAACGTCGCGGTGTGGAGGCAGTCCGGGGTGCGCGCGGCGAAGCCGGCGGACCAGTCGTTGAGCCAGGCGGCCATACCGGGCTTGTGCGGGTAGAGCATCGAGGTGAAGGCGAGCACCCCGAACTCGCGGAGGAACGCGACGCGTTCGTCCTCCTCGGCGCGGTACGCGATGGGCCAGGGGCGGCCGACGAGCGGGCCGGCGGAGTCGAAGTAGGCCCACACCTTGTCGAGGACGTTGCGCGGCATGAAGTGGGTGTGGACGTCGACGAGTCCGGGTATCCCGAGCCTCTGTACGAACTCCCGGACCTCGCCGGCCTCGGGCTCGCGTGCGCCGTTGCCCCCGGCCTTCGTCGTGCTCATGATCGTGGCTCCTCTCCTGGCAGGTGAGGCGACTGTACGGCGGCGGTGTCCGCCCGGCTTGAGGGCGGGGCGGCCTCAGAACAGCGGGTCCTGCGGGCTCCCTTGGCTCTCGGCGGCCGGTGGCGGGGCGGCGGTCACGGGCACGGTCACCGGGTGTCCGGCGGGCGCGGCGGCGAGTTCCCAGCCGGTGAGGAGCCGGGTGTCGAGGACGACCGCCCGCCCGTCGCGGTCGAGCAGATGCAGGTCGGGCCCGGCGGCGGCGAGCAGCCGCCCGGCGACGACCCCGCCGTCGACGAGTTCGGCGACGACGAGCCCGTAGGGGGCAGGTCCGGGCGCACCGTCTGTGACTGCGGCCAACTCGGCCAGGGCGAAGGCCTCGGCGTGGTCGTGGACCTCGCAGGGCAGCGCCTGAAGGGTCTCGTTCCAGGCGGGCACGCCACCCGCCCGCGCGTACAGCTCCTCGACCTCGCGCGCCCGCTCGGCGGCCGGGGGCAGGACGTACCGGGCGGCGCGCTTGCGGGCGTACGGGATGCGGTCGGGCACGCCGAGCGCGTGCCGCAGCACCTCCTCCGTACGCCGGGCGGCCATCAGCGGCCCGCGGCCGAGCCAGGAGAAGGCGACCGCGCCCTGTTCGAGCAGGCGGGTGTCGCCGCGTTCCTCGCCGGTGATGCCGACCTTCACCATGCCGGGGCCGAACCAGGCGAGGTAGACGCGGTACGTCCGGGGGTCGTCCGCGATCGTGTCGGCGGCCACCGAGTGCGCCCGGTCGAGGCGCGCGCAGTCGGCGCACCGCCCGCCGGTGGCGCGGCCGGGCACGACGGCGGCGAGGGGGCAGGGGGTGCCGCGGGCGCCGGAGCAGTGCCGCGCGCCGAGGGCCCGGAAGGCCAGGTCCCGTCCGTATCCGAGCGCGCTGAGCCGGCCGCCGCGGCCCTCCCACCGCAGCGCGGGCCGCCCGCCCTGCCAGGACACGCCGGCACTTCGCCACACCACCATGGGGCCAGTCTCGTACGCCCCACTGACAGCGAAGGCGGAACAGCGAGATCAGGGGCCGGGGGGGCAGCCGTCAGGGATCAGGGGGCAGGGATCAGGGCAGGACGTAGAGCAGTCCGCCGTCGGCGCCGGTGCCGCCCGCGTGCCGCATGCAGCCGCGCTCGACGAGTATGCGGACGCAGTCGCGGACCCGGTCGGAGGTGAGCCCGGTGCGGCAGGCGACCTCCTCCAGGCGGTAGCGGACCCCGCCGCGGACGAGGGCGGGGGCGAGGTAGGAGGCGACGGCGTGGATGTCGTCGCTGACCACGACGTTCCGCGCGGACCAGGAGTCGAGCAGTTCCTGCGGGGTGAGGGCGGTGCCGGGGTCCGTGCCCTCGTCGGCGCCGTCGGCGGACGGGGGCGCGGCAGGGCCCGCGGGGGGCGTGCCGAGGGTGCGCTGGGCCGGGATCTGCGGGAACGCGAACCGGTCCAGGGACTCCGAGATCCGGTCGGCGATCCGGTGCAGATCCCGGCCGGCCTCGCGCAGCAGCGCGCTCTGCTCGGCGTCGAGTTCGATGTTGCCCTCCTCCAGTCGTACGAGGACGTCGAGCAGGTGCTGCGGCAGCACGAACCCGGCGGCGCGCAGGGGCGAGAGCTCCAGACCGTACGAACCGTCCCGCTGAATGCCCATCACCACCTCGGCGACCCACGACTTGAAGGGCCCGGCCTCGACGCGGCCGGAGGCGGTGACGAGTTGCACGAGCCCTTCGAGGCACACGACCCGGGTCGACTCCTTGAGTCCCTTGGGGATGTCCTGGGTCTTCCGGTCGGAGTCGGCGGACTCCTGGGCGTCGCGCTTCCAGGGCAGTTCCCCGACCGTGGTGTGCATGGCCGGGGCGACATGCGCCCGGAGAGCCTGCCGGGCGCTGGCGTACCCGAGCTGACGGGCCGCGTCCACGGCGGGGAACCAGTGCGTCCCGTCCGGGAGCGTCAGCCTCCTGAGCCGCGTCCCCGTGGCGGCGTACACGAAGTCGTCGACATCGATGGCATCGGTGGCCTTCACCGGTCATCACCTCCACGCACAAGCTAGGCCGAAGGCATATTCAACTGACATGGATATCAGTTCGGTTCACCCGAAGGTGTGGGTTCTCCGTAATCAGGATGTTAACGGTCTTTCGTGATGGATCAGCCTGTTTTCGGGAAATCCCCGGCAATCAGCCCGCGAAGTTCCGCCACACCCCAACGCCCGGCCGCGCCGGGGCGGGTGGCGAGATAGCGGACGATCTCCTCGTCGTCCCAGGCCCCGGCCTCGCGCAGCCCGGCCGCGATCTGCCACAGGTACGCCCCGGCGGGCGGGCGCAGCGTCACCTCGCCCAGGGCCCACGGCGCGGTGAACGTCAGCAGCGGCACCCCCGCAGGCTCCCCGCAGCACACGACCGTCTCGTATCGCCCGGGCCCGAACTCCACCCGCCCGCGCGCCACCACCTCGCTCAGGTCCAGGTCCTCGCCCGCGGTCCGGTACATCTCCTGCGCGGCGATGTCGGAGAACTGCCCGGCGGTCAGCAGATACGCCCGCGCCCACACCGTCCCGGGCGCGCCGGGATCGCACAGCGCCCGGCCCCCGCCCCACCGCCGGGACTCGGTCGCGAAGTACACGGTCCCCGCCGTCACGACCGCCCGCGACGCCCGGGGCGCCGCCGGATCCCGGCACGCCGCGAGATACCGCCCGAGCCGCTCGGCCCGCATGTTCGACCCATACGCGACGTACCAGACATCCACACCACCCGACGCTACCGCCGCCGGCCGCCCTACATCGGATACGACCGCAGCCGCACCGCGCCGTCCGGCCACGTCACGCCGTCGCGCAGGGGCGTCCACATCGTCCGCAGCGGCATCGGCACGGGCCCCTCACCCAGCAGCCCGCCGGCCCGGCCGCCTGCCAGCCGATGGCGACCACGGGGTACGCGCACACCCCCGAGGGCGCCCTGGACTTCCTGAAGGACAAGCGCCTGATCACCGCCGCGGACACGGTGCTGCCGTCCCCCGGCAAAACCGACTCCACCGGCATGTACGTCCTCGCCCTGCGCATCAACGCCACCTGCCATTACCTGCGCATGGATTCCTCATCCCTCGCGTCGACCCTGGTCCCGCTGTGGCCCGCCCCGGCCAACGGCCAGAAAACCTGCACAGCGGACGAAGCCCTGGCCGCCGCCGCCCTCTACGGAATCGACCCGTCCACGCTGGGGTGACCTCCCCTTTACGGCGCCTCGGCGGTCCGCCGCACCGTCACCAGGTATCCCGCGAAGCGAACACCCTTCCGCGCCTCCGCCCACCCGTCCGCTTTCTCGACCGGAACCAGCACGGTCGAACCCGGAACGGGGTAGCTCGCCTTGTCCGCGGTGCCCGGGAGCACCTCGTAAGGGCAGTGCACTTCGACGATCGACACGACCTCCACCGAGGTGGGGGCGTGCCCCTCCTCCTGGCCGTGATGCTCCTCGCGGAAGTCGATCTCGTCCGCACGTTCGCCACCGACGATGTCGGCATAGTCCTCCGGATCGACTTCCAGCAGCGTCCACGAGACGAGATCCCCGGGCGCGAAGTCCGCACCACAGCACTGCATCTGCCAGTCATCGATCCAGACCGTCAACGTCATGCCGTCATTGTCGGCCGACCCATTCCTCACCCACCAGGGATTTGTCTCCGGGCTCGGGCTGCTCGACGGAAGCCGTCCGGTGCCCTGGGCCGCGCGGCCGGTTGAGCCCTCCCCAGCCTGCCGAAGTGCGGAAGCCCCCGGAGGACACCTCGGAGTCTTCAGCCCGCGGCTTGGCCGCCTGACCGGTCGCGGCACTTCGCCGCTATGCGACGCGACAACGCAAGAGGCCCGGACTTTCGTCCGGGCCTCTTGACTCTGTGCACTCGGCAGGATTCGAACCTGCAACCTTCTGATCCGTAGGCGCGTGCCACCCTCGATGTCCCCCGACTGCACCCGACGCCGCCGCTGGTGGTGCGGCCGCCAGTAGTGGTGTCGGGTCCACAGACGTCCGCCGTTGTACGTGGACGTTGATGTCAGCGGCTGATGTCAGAGCCGCCCACGAGAAGGGGAACCGATCCGGAGTGATCCGTGAGCCCGTGGGCCCCACTGGGCGCGGTCGGACGCTGGGCAAGCCAGCCGGATACGCGCGGCCCACCGTTCACAGCTCCCCCCTCGGTGACGGTCCGGACGTGGTAGAAGCCGTGCTGAAGGTAGTAGTCCTGGAGCTTGACGTTCGTCGTCCATGCGTCCAGACGGAGCCAGGCGGCGCCGGAGCGGAACGCCCGGTCCCCCGCCCAGTCGAGCAGTCGCCCGCCGAGGTCTTGACCGGCGTGAGTGCGAGCGACGGTCAGCTTGTTGATGAACATCGACGGCTCCGCGAGTTCCCGCTCGCTCCACAGCCCGTCTTCGGCGTCGGGGGTCAGAGTGATGGTGGCCGCCGTCGCAGCTCCCTCGCGGACCATGAAGACGACGCCCTGCCGGATCGTGGCGAGGAGCTTGTCCGCGGGGTACGGCCGCTGCCACTGGTCGGTTCCCAGGCCGGTGAGCCACCCGGCCGCTTCCTGCCTGAAGGCCAGCAGATGGGGGAGGTCGTCGGGGGTGGCGGTCTCAATGATCACGGCAGCAGCTCCTCTTCAAGGGCCGAGAGGTTTCCGATCTCGTAGGCCAAGCGGTTGAGATCTCCACGGAGAGTCGTGATCGTGCACCGGATCGGCTTGGTGTCCGAGTAACCCGTCCGCGTCCAGAGCAGGACGGGGCCGGCGGAGATGTCCAGCAGGCGCGCTTCTTCGGGGGTGGGCATCCGGGTCTCGATCTCGTCGCGATACCCGACCTGCTCGACGCCGATTCCCGCGAGATAGCGGGTGGTCCCTTCCTCGATATCGCCCGGCTCCGCGAGACGAGGGGCTTCCTTGACCAGCCAGTCCGGGTAGTAGGTGGCCTGGGTCGACCACGGCACGTCATCCACGAAGCGGTGACAGAAGCGGAGGACGGTCGTGGACTCCCGCGCCACCCTGATCCGCTCGGCGACGTACTCGGTCGCCGGGGCCACTTCGACGCGGAACGTTTGGCTGGGGCGACGGCCGGCGGCCGTGACGTCAGTGTTGTACGCATCACCGTTCTGCGGGAACGTCAGGTTCTCGAAGCGTGAGGCATTCAGCTCGAAGACCTCGTGCTTGCGCACCTCGTATCCGAGCCCCTGGCTGGACGAGATCAGCCCCTCGCTGACCAAGAGGGCAAGACCGGAGCGGATCGTGTTCCGGGAAGCGCCGAAATGCTCGCCCAGCTCGCTCTCTGAAGGCAGACGCGAGCCCGGCCCGTAGACCGCGTTGTTGATGTCGCGGCGGAGCGCGTCGGCGACCTGCCGGTACTTCGGCTGCTTGTTCATGCAGCCATCATGACGCACTCGGTCAACTTGTTGGTACATGTGAGCTCCGATCACTTGACGACTCACGCTCCGTGGGTGCAACATCACTGCATCAGCTTGTACCAACAAGTTGAGCAAGCGGTGCAGCACCATTAAGTGTGCCCGCATGCGGCGGCATTCCCACAAGCGGGGGATGCCGTCACCCGCACGACACAGGAGCCCCGCGTTGGTCGGGGGGAGGGTGCCGGACGCCGCAGCAGTTGGGCGGTCCTTGTCAGTCCGGACGGCAGGTCTCTGCCTAAGACGGGGCCCTAGCGGCTGTCCCTTGAACCGGCAGACGCGTCCCCGAAAGAGACCACTGAACTACCCAACACCGCAGCCGCTCGGCTGCGGCCGGTTGCCTCCTCCGCCCGTCCGGCCCTTCGGGGTCGTACGGGCGGGGTCGAGGGGAGCCGGAGAGTCCGGCCCCGAGAGGGGGATTTTCATGGAGATCGCCGCCGCTATCGTCGCGGTCGTCGGCACCTTGCTGGGTGCCGTTGTCGTCGGTGTCCAGCAGTACTGCGCGGCCCGGTCTCAGCGCCGGCAGGTTCTGCGGGACCGGGCCATGACGGCCCTGGGCGACCTGAGCGTCGCGCTCGCGGACCACCGCCGCGCGATGTGGATGCGGGAAGACCTGCGCCTGTCCGGCGCGGCCCCGGTCGAGGTGGCTGCCGCCCGCGAGGCGAGTCACGTCACCCGGTCCGCCGTCACCGCCCCGCAGGTCGCCCTGGCGCTGCTGCTTCCGCAGCTCCGTCTCGACATCGACGCCGCTGTGCGCGCCGCGTACGAGATGCGCGGCGCCCAGACCGTCGAGGTCCTGGGGTCGTTCCGCTCGGAGGCCGTAGCCGCGGCCGACGCGCTGACCGCCTCGGCGGCACGCATCCTGTCCCGCCCCTGATCCACCCCGCATACGGCCGCACCCCCGGAGTAGCCGCTCCGGGGGTGCTTCGGGCCGTCCCACCGTCTAAGGAGAAAACGACCCATGAAGAACATCGTCGCAGGTCGAGAGCCTGTTACCGCGACCGAGTTCGTCGAGCTGGCGCTCGGCATCGACGTCCAGCTCTTCACCGGCCCGGCCGTCGAGACCGAGCTGGAGCGCAAGGCGCGGCTGGACGTCGCCCACGAGGTGCTGGCGGAGCTCCGCGAGAGCGACCCGGACGTCGCGGCGTACGCGGCCTCGCTGCTGCGCACCCTGCCCCTGAAGCACCGGCCGACCGGCCGCAGCCCGCGCCGTACGGCCGGCCGCCCCACCGGCGTCACCGCGAGCAAGTCGGCGGTGGCGGCATGAGCGGCCTGACCCTCGCGGGGATGAGTGCCCCGCTGAACGCGTTGCAGGAAGCCGCGGGCCGGTTCCCGCGTCTGCCGGCGCCGACGGTGTCCATCTCGACCGTCTGCCCGGACCAGCTGGACTTGTCTTTCCACAGCGACGTGTTCTCCGCGGCTGAGAGCTTCGCCGCGTTCGAGGCATGGCGGGAGGTGCTGGGGCTTGACCCGATGAGCGTCGTTCACTGCGTTCACGCCGACGGTCGGACCGAGGTCCTGCGTGTTCACGGCGGCTTCGCCGGAGCCGATGTGCGGCTGGTCGCCTTCGCTCCTGTACCGGCCCTGGAGCCGGTTCCGGCGGGGGCGGTGGTCGACGCGTGAACAGCGTTCAGATCCGTTCAGCAGAGCGCGCGTTGTCGGTCGGCACGTGGCTGATCGTGTGCGGCGCGATGCTCTACTCGGTCCTGACCGTGACCCCGCTCATGCGGGACCACACGGCCGACGGATGGAAGTGGACGGCGCCGATTCTGCCGATCGTGGTGGACGCGGCCGTCGTCATCGTGGTCCGCCTGGACTCGACCCTGGCCCGTATCGGCGGGCACGGCGGCCGGTGGTCCGTCGTGCTGCGGTGGATGACCGGCGCCATGACCCTCGCCCTGAACGTCGCGGACTCCGCCCTGGCAAAGGACCTGGTCGGCGTCGCCGTGCACGCGGTCGCGCCGCTCCTGCTCATCGTCACGGCCGAGACCAGCCTCGCCTACCGCCGGGCCATCACCAGCGCCCTGGACGCCATGAAAGCCCGCCAGCGGGCCGAGAGGGCCGAGCAGCAGCGTGAGGCCGAGGAGCGCGAAGAACGGGCCGAGCGCCGTGCCCGGGAGGAGCGCGAGCATGCGGCGCTTCTGGCCCGTGAACAGCGTGAGCACGAAGCCGCCCTCGCCCGTGAACAGTCCGAGCGTGAAGAGCGGGCCCGGCGTGAGGAACGTGAGCGGGCCGAGGCTGCCGAGCGCGCTCGGCAGGCCGAGCGTGAACGCGCCGAGCGTGAGCGTGAACAGCAGCAGGCCGCCCGTGAACGCGCCGAGCGTGAGCGTGAACAGCAGCGCAAGGCCCGTGAACAGCAGGCCGCGCAGCAGCGGGAGAACGAGCGGCGCAAGCGCGAGGAAGCCGCCCTCCGTGAACAGCAGCGGATCGAGCGTGAACAGGCGGAGCAGGCCGAGCGCGCCGAGCGTGAACGCGCCGCGCTCCTCGCTGCCGGTCCTGCCGAGAAGAAGCAGGACGACGACGTGGCCCTTCAGACCGTGACCGCCGCGTTCCACGCCGGCCTGTCGGTGCGGCAGGCCGCCGAGCTGTGTGGCTGGTCCACCGGCTGGGTCTCCACCCGCTACCAGGAACTGCGCGACACCAACACCGTCACCGCCCTTGAGGGAGCCTCCGCATGATCGCCGTCCTCCGCACCCGCACCCTGAACGCCCTGCGCGAGGAACTCGCCAAGGCACAGGCGACGGCCACCGCCGCCGTCCGCGATGCCGAGCAGCACCAGTTGGCCCGTGACCTCGCCAACGACGCCGCGATCCGGGCGGAGAACGCCACGGAACGGCTGGACAGCGCGCTCACCTGCGCCAGGGCCGATGCCGCCCGTCTTGAGGGCGAGCTGGTGACCCTGCGCGCACAGTCCCTGCTCGACACCGAGGACCGGCAGGCCCTGCGGATGCTGCTGCGGACCACTCGCAAGCAGAACGACCGGGCCGACCGCGTCTTCGTCCTCTTCCGCTCCGGTGAGCTGCACAGCGTGCACGCCACCCGGGACGCGGCCGAGATCGCCGCCGAGGCCGAGGGCGCCCCCAGGGACGCGTGGATCACGAGCACCCCGTGCTGCCCGACCCCCGCCCCGGCCGCCGAGGTTCCGTGGTGCATCCGCCCGGTCCCGC
The DNA here is from genome assembly GCA_002355495.1 of Streptomyces laurentii. GTDB lineage: Bacteria > Actinomycetota > Actinomycetes > Streptomycetales > Streptomycetaceae > Streptomyces > Streptomyces laurentii. Next base: position 4,001,771 of record AP017424.1, on the reverse strand, counting down.
TCGGCGGCACCCGGTGAGCACGCTCCCGGTCTACCGGTGGCACCTCGCCCCGGACGGCCTGGCCACCCGCCGTCAGCTCCGCGCCCAGGGGCTACGGCCCGGCGGTCAGGACGTCGTCGCCCAGCTCGAACGGCCGCGCCGGCGGCGCGGCCCGCTGGTCGCCTACCTCTACCGCATCGACCGCGCCAAGCCGGTCCGCCCGATGACTCCGGGCCGCCGCGCGGCGCTCGCCAAGGCCATGACCGCCCGCCGCACCTGCCCCGAATGCGGGCGGGACCGCGGCTACTGCATCCCCCGCTCGCTCGGCATGTGCGCCCCCTGTGCCTACCCCGACACCGCGACCGCCGCGTAGACGGCACCAAGGAGAACCCCGTGTTCGCGACCCTGTTCGTGCTGTTCTACGTCGGCCACCTGCTGGCCGACTACGCGTTCCAGACCGACCATCAGGCTGCCCACAAGGCCGATCGCACCCGCGCGGGGTGGCGGGCCAATCTGGACCACGCCGCCGCCCACGTCGCCACCTGCGCCATCACTCTCCTGACCGGCATGGTCGTGCTCGGCCTGTCCGTGAGCACCTTGTCCGCGTTCGTGGCGCTGGCGTGGATCGGCGGCACGCACGCGTTCATCGACCGCCGCTGGCCCATCCGCTGGTGGATGGAGCGCACCGGCTCCGCCGACTGGGCCGCCAACGGCGGTGCCGCGCACGTCGACCAGACCGCACACATCACCGCCCTCGCCCTCGCCGCCCTCGCACTGGCCGCCTGAAAGGGAGTTGCCGTGTCTCGTCGATTCCGTCCCCGTACGGCGCAGGTGCCCGCGGGCGCCACGACCGTACACATCCCGCAGCAGCGCGGTTCCCGATCCGCCGGCCCGGTCGTCGTTCTCGTCTCCGAGCCACCCCGCTCGCTGTCCTCCCGCGCTACCCGCGCCCTGGGCCGCCTGGCCTGGCACTACCGCGCGGCCTGGGCGCCTACCGGCTTCGCGCTGCTCGCCTACCCGCTGGTGGCCGTGGTTCACGTGGTCGGTCCCTGGGCGGCCTGGGTCCTGGCCGCCGCCACGCTCGCACCGCCCGTCGGCGTGTGGTGGCGCGTCCGCAAGCACGCCGACCGACTCGGCGAGCGGCCCGGTCGCCTGCTCACCCTGGCCGGTCTCGTGACGGCGGCGCTGGGCTGGGCCGCCGCCACCGTCCACTTCGGCCCGCTCACCGCCCCGCTCGCGTGGCTGTGGCTGGGCCTCACGCTCGCCGCCCAGTCGTTCTGGCTCGTCATCCGCCGCTCGAAGTGACCTAGGAGGTCTCCATGGCAAGCAACAGCAACCGGGTCCACAACTTCCGGCAGCAGCAGGCGGACCAGCCGCTCAGGCCGCCGCGGCAGACCCGGCCCCGCTCAGACCAGAACGACAACAAGTCGGACAAGTTCGCCAACCTCGGCGCCGGCCTCGGCGGCTTCGTCGGAGCCATGGGCGGCTCGTTCGTGCCGCCAGTCAGCGTGACGGTCAACAGCACCAAGAACGTCAACCGGAGCAACGGCGGCGCCCGCCGTCCGCACGCCCAGGCGCTCATGCCCGACCCGGACTTCTCCTCCCCGGCGCAGGTGAGGAACTACTGCAACACCCTGCGGGCCGCCGCCGTCGCCCTGTCGATCGAAGTGTCCATGGGCGCGGAGATCCTCAAGGGTGTCCTGGGGCAGGTCCCGGACCCCGAGGGCCGTATCGCCGGGTCGCGGATCCGGGCCGCGAAGGTGGCCCGCAAGCTCCAGAAGTCCGCCGACGAGCTGCGCAACGCCGCCAAGCTCGCCGCCGCCACCTACGCCGCGTTCCAGCAGGAGTACCAGGAAGAGATCAACCGGGTCCGTCACCGGGCCCGCCCGCGGCAGACGCCGCGCATGGACTGGACCCAGCAGTAGACACGAGGGGAGAGAAGGCCATGGCCGCACGCACCAAGACCACCGACATACTGACCACCGACCTGCGCAGCGCGGAGAGCGGCACGATCGCCGCCTATCTGCTGCACCGGGTGAAGCCCCACCTGCCCCCGTGGCTCGGCGTCGCGGGCACCGGTATCGCCGGGGCCCTCGGCCACCTGCGGTGGGCCGACAGCGCCGCCGCCGGCGTCGGTCTCACCGCCGCCTCCATCGCACTGACCGGCGCCACCTGGTGGATGGGCAAGTCCACCGGCACGCAGCGCCGCCTGCACTCCGCCATCACGGTCGCGGCCGGGTCCGCGTGGCTGACCGGTGCGTGCCTGGCCGGACCGGCCGCCGGCCCGCTCGGAGACCTGTTCCTGATGGGCGGCCCCGTGATCGCCCTGTCCTGGAACGTCCGCATGGTCCTGCGCCGCAACGGCGACACCGACGCCAGCACCCAGGGCGGCGACAAGGGGTTGCTGGAGAAGGTCGGGTTGGCCCGCGCCGCGATCGGCAACGCGAAGGTCGAGCCGAACCGGGTCACCGCGTCGCTCGCGCTGGAGCCCGGCGAGCAGACCAACGAGGACGTGACCAAGGTGCTGCCGCGGCTTGCCTCGGCGCTCGACCTGCCCACCACCGCGCTGCGGTACATGCCGGACGCGGGCTCCGCCCGTCGGGGCGAACTCGTCATCGTCCCCGAGGACATGCTCGCCGAGGTCGTCGAGTGGGAGGGGCCCTCCAACCTGGGTGGGTCGATCGCCGACCCGCTGGTCGTCGGCCGGTACGACGACGGCTCACCGCTGCTGCTGTGGCTGCCCGGCGATCCGGAGGTCGGCCGCAACGCCACCCACCTGCTGATCGCGGGCGGGACCGGCTCCGGCAAGGGCGACGGCGCCCTGAACGTCCTGACGGAGATCGTCTCCCGTACGGACGTGAACGTGCTGCTCTCCGACCCGAAGTCCTTCCAGGACTTCCGCCCGCTCCTGCCCGCGTTCGACTGGGCCGAGGAAGGCGGTGCGGGCACCGAGGCCATGGTCGAAGCCCTCCAGGCCGCCATCCCCGCCCGCACCCGCTGGCTTGGCGCCCACCGCTATCGCCAGTGGACCGTCCAGGCCGCGGGCAAGCAGACCGACCCGGCCCACTCCTGCCGCACTGACGGCACGGCGTGCGGCTGCGACGGCATGCCCTACCTGGTCGCCTGGTTCGAGGAGGCCGCGAACACCCTGCGCGCGCTCGGCGACGACGCGTTCACCGGCATCGCACAGGAGGCCCGCGCCGCCGGCGTCTCCCTGATCGTCTCGCTCCAGCGCCCGAGCTACGACCAGATGAGCACCAGCACCCGCGCGTCCCTGCCCAGCGTGCTCGCGTTCGGCTGCGACCCCCGCGACGAAGGGTTCGCCCTCCCCGAGACGGTCATCGACGCCGGCGCCCACCCGGGCGCCTGGGGCAACCGCCGCCCGGGCTACTGCTACCTCGTCTCGGCGGGCATCGACGAGGACCGCTACCCCGCCCCCGGCCGCACCCGCCGCTTCACCACCCGCTCCATGGACATCATGGAACTCCTCGCGGACTGGGCCGCGGCCAACGGCGCCTCCATGGACGCGGTCACCGCCCGGGCCTTCGAAGCGACCGTCGGCAACGCCTACACCCAGCGCACCCGCCACACCCCCGACACCGCCCCGGCCCCCGGGCCCGTCCCGCTCCACGCCGTGGACACGGACTACGAGGAGGACGCGATGCTCTCGGACTCGCTGCTCGACCCCGACGACGACGGCATCGACCCCGACGCCGAGCTGCCCGGCGACGAGCCCGGCGACGACGAACCCCTCTTCGGCGAGGACCCCGGCCGCAAGCCCACCCCCGAGGAAGCCCGCCTGCTGCTGGAGCGGGCGCTGGAGGAGTTCGAGACCGAGGGCCGGATGATCGTCGGCCCGAAGGACTTCACCGACTGGTGCGAGACCCACGGCTACAGCCGCCCCTGGGTCTCCGCCCGCCTCAAGGAAGCCGCCCTCGACGGCCGCCTGCAGCCCACCAGCCAGACCGGCCGCTGGCGGATCGTGCCCGCCCTCGCCGCCGCCTGACACCCGCCCTGACGCCTGACACCGTCACAGGCCCCTGACACCCAAACCCTTAGGCGAACGGGGGTGTCACGCGCCCTGACACCCCCGCGTGACACCCCCTGACACCTCGCCCTGACACCTCGCTCGCGGGCCCGTGACACCCACCCGGTCACGGGCCCGCCCTATGCCCCGAGGACCCGCCATGACCGACCTCGCCCACCCCTCGGTCCACTACCCGATGCCGCTTCCCGCCGTGCACGAGCGCACCGTCCTCACTCCCACCCAGCCCGCCCAACTCCCCGCCGTTCAGAGCGTCCAGCTCCCCGACGGCCGCATCGTCACCGGCTACGCCCTCACCCCCACCCAGCCCCCGGCAGCCCCCGCCACCCAGCCGGTCCCCGCATGGGCCAAGACCGCCGCGCTCCTCGCCCCCACCGTCGGCACCGGCATCGGCGCCGCCGGCATCGGACTCTCCTACGCCGCCCCGGGACTCATCGCCATGAGCCACGCCCTGTGGTCCGCCGCCGCCCTCATCGTCGCCGCCGTCATCGCCATCCCCGTCGTCCTCCGCACCGCCCGCCGCTCCCTCACCGGCGAGACCGGGACACGGACCACCACGCACATCACCCAGAACATCACCTCCACCGGACTGTTCGGGCGCGCCAACGGCACCATCAACAACCGTTGAGGAGACCGCCCATGGAGGCCATCCCCGTCCTCGACTGGCGCGAGCCCCAGCACTACGACCGCGTCCGCGACCGGCCCTGCTGCCTGTGCGGCCGACCCACCCCGATGCGGTCCCACGACGGCGAACCCGCCCACAAGGTCTGCGCCGAGCAGTGGAACCACGCCCACCCGGACGAGCCCCGCCTCTACACCCCGTCTCACCCGGGCCACGCCCAGCACGACGTCGGCACCGTCCGCTTCCACAACGACGGCCCCACCACGCCAACCCTGTGGCGCCCCGCCGTCGCCGTCCTTCCCAAGGCCCAAACCGACGGTGGCGACCACGGCATCAGCCTGTTCGCTGCCTGACAACGCCGAAGGCGGCCCCCTCATCGCCAGAGTCCGGGGCCGCCCTCATCTCTCCCGATCGCTCAAGACCTGGAGGTCTCCCAGCATGACCCAACCGACCCTCATCCGGCGAGACGACCGTCCATCGGTTCTGGGCCTCCTCGCCCAGGCCCGGATGGAGGTGGCAGCGTGAACGACCACCTCCTGTACGCCGCCCTGAGCGCCGCCGAGCGTGGCTGGCACGTCTTCCCGCTGCGTCCTCGGACAAAGCGGCCCGCGCTCCACGGTGAGGAGCAGTGCCCGCAGATCCGGGACTGTGCTGGCGGGCACCGTAAGTGGGAGGACCGTGCCACAACCGACCCGGACCGGATCCGGCGGGCATGGGCTGACCTGCCGTTCAACGTCGGTCTTGCCACTGGCCCCTCCCGACTCCTCGTGGTCGACCTCGACGTGCCCAAGAGGAGCAACGGGGACACGCCTTGCGGCGCGACAACCTTCCAGGCGCTCTGCGAGCGCGCCGGGCAGGCGGTCCCCGACACGTACCGCACCCGGACCGCGAGCGGTGGCCAGCACCTCTACTTCACCGCACCTCCTGGCACGCGGATGCCCAACTCGGCAGGGAAGTTGGGGCGGTTGATCGACACGCGCGGGTGGGGCGGCTACGTCGTCGCCCCAGGCAGTCTCACCCCCGCCGGCGCGTATACGGTCCTCGACAACCGCGCCCCAGTGCCGCTCCCCGCGTGGCTGCACGGCCTACTCTCTCCCTCCCGTTCCGCAGCCCCGTCCCGCGCTGCAATCGCCGACCGGGCGTTCCGCGCCCACCGGTACGCGCTGCGCGGCCTGGAGGCGGAGGTATGGAGTGTGGCCCGGGCAATGCAGGGCGAGCGGAACTCCACTCTGCTCTCGGCTGCGCGAGCCCTGGGGCGGTTCATCGCGTGGGGCGACCTTCCCCGTGACGTGGTGGAGGAGGCTCTTCAACAGGCGGGGGAGGCGGCCGGTCTGTCGCCGCGCGCCTGCACGGCAACGATCCGCAGCGGGCTGAACTGGTCCATCGCCCACAACTCGCAGCGGCGTACCGCGTGAACCCCCCAACCCCCTCGCCGTTGAAGAGCCCCACCCGGACCCAGGACGCACCGGGACCCGCCAATGCGCAGGAAGCGCAGCCGGTCGTGGGCGCCCGAAAGGGCGTCGCCGAAGGCGTCCCCATCAGCCCTGACCCGCACCCGACCGCCCTCACCGACCACTCACCCACCCCTGCCCGGAGGGAAACCCACATGCCCGAGCCCATCGACGGTGCCGCTCTGCTCGCCGAGGTCGAAGCGTTCCACCGCCGGTTCAACGTCTTCCCCCGCGAGGCCGCCTACGTCGCCGTCGCCCTCTGGGACGCCCACGCCCACCTCCTCGACGCCTTCGACTCCACCCCCCGGATCGCATTCCTCTCCCCTGAGCCCGGCTCCGGGAAGTCGCGCGCGCTGGAGGTCGTGGAGACCCTGGTGCCGCGCCCGATGCTCGCGGTGAACGCACGGGCCGCCGCCCTCTTCCGCTCGGTCTCCGACCCCGCTGGACGGCCCACGATCCTCTACGACGAGATCGACACCGTCTTCGGCCCCAAAGCCGGGGACAACGAGGAGCTCCGCGGCTTCCTCAACGCCGGCCACCGCCGCTCCGGCGTCACCTACCGGTGCGTCGGCGACGGCGGGAACCAGACCGTGGTGGAATTCCCCTCCTACAGCGCCGTCGCGGTCGCCGGACTCGGCTACCTCCCCGACACCATCACCACCCGCTCCGTCATCATCCGCATGCGCCGCCGCGCACGCAACGAGCGGGTCGAGCCCTTCCGGGCCCGGCTCCACGAGGCCGAGGGCAACGCCCTGCGCGACCGGCTCGCGCAGTGGGCCGACCAGGTCCGCGAGGACATCGCGGGCAGGTGGCCCGAGATGCCGGACGGTGTGACCGACCGTCCGGCGGACGTGTGGGAGCCGCTGCTCGCCATCGCCGACGCGGCCGGTGGGCAGTGGCCTGAGCGGGCCCGCGCCGCGTGCGTCGAACTCGTCAACGCCGCCCGCGCCGACGACAAAGGCTCCCTCGGCATCCGACTCCTGACCGACCTCCGCGACCACGTCCTGGCGGGCATCGACCGCATGCCGACCGTCGCGATCCTCGACCGGCTCTGCGCGCTCGAAGAAGCGCCCTGGGCCGACATGAGCGGCCGGCCGCTCGACTCCCGGGGCCTGGCCAAGATGCTGGGCGAGTACATGACCAGCGACAACACCCCGGTCAAAGCCCGGAACATCAAGTCCGCCGGAGCCGTCCTCAAGGGCTACTACGCGGCCGACCTCACCGACGCCTGGGAGCGCTACTGCCCCCCTCCCCTCCTGGGGGCCGCTACTTCCGCTACCGCCGCTACCTCGCAGGTCAGCAAGCCGGAAACGGTAGCGGAAGGGCTCTTCCCGTCCGCTACCTGAGAGCTACCCCGCTACCGGCCCCGCGCCCCGAAAGCCGGGGCCGGTAGCGCTCACATCCGCTACCGCTACCCCTATCCGCTACCTCGATCATGCCCCTGACCAGGGCGGTAGCGGAGGTAGCGGAGGTAGCGGACCTGACAGGAAGAGGGGCCGGGCCCCATGGAACCTGCCAAGGAGATGCCGCGATGACGACCGCGCTCCCGATCACCCACACCGCCGTGACCGTTCCGGAGGTCATGGCGGCCCTGAGGCTCAGCCGCAGCAAGGTCTACGACCTGCTCCGCTCGGGCGCCCTCCCCAGCTACACCGAGGGTCGCGCCCGCCGTATCCCGCTCGAATCCCTCCGCACCTACATCAGCAACCGACTTGAGGAGACCGCCTGATGGCCAAGAGGCGCGCCAACGGCGAAGGCACCATCACGAAGCGCGCGGACGGCCGCTACCAGGCCGCCGCGTACGTCTACCGGCCGGACGGCACCCGTACGCGAAAGTTCGTGTACGGCAAGACCCGCGACGAGGTGAGCGACAAGCTCATCGAGATGCAGAACAAGACCCGGCAGGGCATCCCCGCCGCCACGTCGGCGATGCCCTTCGGGGACTACCTCACCTACTGGCTCGCCGCCATCGCCCCGGACCGGCTCAAGGCGTCAACGCTCAACAGCTACGAGGGGCTGTCCCGGCTCTACATCCGGCCCGCCCTCGGCAAGAAGCGGCTCAACCGCCTCTCCCCCGCCGACGTGCGGATGTTCCTCGCCGCCTTCAAGGACGGGTGCCTGTGCTGCCTGCGCGGAGTCGACGCGGCCCGGGCCGAAGAGGAGCGGACGTGCTGCGCTGTCGGCAGGTGCTGCGCGCGGCGCCCGTCGGCGCGGACGGTGCAGTACGTCCATGCGGTGCTGCGCTCGGCCCTTCAGCAGGCCGTCCGGGAGGAGTTGATCGCCCGTAACGTCGCCAAGATCGTGGAGACGCCGTCCGTGCAGCGTGAAGAGGTTCGTCCCCTGGACGCGGCAGAGGTTCGCATGCTCCTGAAGACGGCCCGAGACCACCGCCTGTACGCCCTGTGGGTGCTGCTCGTGTCCACGGGGCTCCGGCGCGGGGAAGTCCTCGGCCTCACGTGGGCCGACGTCGACCTCGCCACCGGTCAGCTCCGGGTCCGCCGGAACCTCCAGAGGATCCGGCAGGAACTCCTCTTCGGCACGCCCAAGACCACCCGCTCCATCCGCACGGTCTCGCTCCCGAAGAGGTGCGTGGACGCGCTCCGTGCCCACCGGGCCAAGCAGGACGAGGAGCGGATGGTGGCCGGCGCGAAGTGGAAGCCGCTCGACCACCAGCCGAGCGGGCTCATCTTCACCACCGGGACGGGACGGGCCACGGACCCCCGGAGCCTGAACCGCATGCTCACGCTCCTGTGCGCGAAGGCCAGGGTGCGTCGCGTGCGCGTGCACGACCTGCGGCACACCTGCGCCTCACTGCTCCTGGCGCAGGGGGTCGATGCCCGGATCATCATGGAGACGCTCGGGCACAGCACGATCACGACGACGCTCGACACCTACGCCCACGTCATGCCGACGGCGCTGCGGGCCGCGGCTGACCGGATGGACGACGCGCTCGGGTTCGGCGACGTCGACCCGGACGAGTGAGACGAGCCAAGCATGAGGCCGACGCTTGATCGGTCTTTCCACGAGCGTTGATGTCACCCGTTGATGTCAGAAGCCCCCCGGGATGATCCCGGGGGGCTTCTGACCTGTGTGCACTCGGCAGGATTCGAACCTGCAACCTTCTGATCCGTAGTCAGATGCTCTATCCGTTAAGCTACGAGTGCTTGTTTTTAGTTCTTGTCTCCGCTCCCCGGTCTTTCGACCCGCTCGCGGCGACAGGAAGAACATTACATGACTGCCGCCGCCATGTGAAATCCATTGGCAACGCCCCACCTGACCTGCGGAAACGTGAATCGCGCGGGCCGCGCCCAGGCGGCGCGGAAGGGGAAGCGGAAGGGCCTCAGGGGGCGGAAACGGCCGGAAAGAGACCGGGGTCACAGAAGCGCAAGAGGGCGTGGCGGGTTTCGGCCGGGGCGAGGTCGCGGGGGCACAGAGGGCTGGGGCGGACAGGGCCGAAAACGGCTGAAGCCCCGGCCTTGGAGGCCGGGGCTTCAGTCTTCGGGCGGAGGCGGAGGGATTTGAACCCTCGATGGGCTTTAAGACCCAAACCGCATTAGCAGTGCGGCGCCATAGACCGGACTAGGCGACGCCTCCCCACACCCCGCGCGCAGGCGAGCGGTGTGTGCAGATGATGACACAGAAGAGCGGCGTGTCACCAATCGCTTATCACCGTACTAGGCCGCGGGCACCCAGAGCAAAGCCCCCGCGCCCCCCGCGTGCCCCGCTCGGCGCACCCCGGTTGCGCAACGGAGCGGGGCCGGGAGCGTTAGTCAGGGCAGAACGCCCCGATGCTCCGGGCGCCGCCGCGGACGACCCGCCCCGGCGTGGCCCGCGGGTTCCGGGGCACCCCAGCACGTCCCGACGGGAGTCCCCATGCTGCGTCGTCCCCGCACTCGTCGTCGTACGCGTACTTCTCGGAGTACCCCGCGTACCTCGCTCCGCGCCGCCACCGCGGCCGCCGTCCTCCTCGCCGCCGCGGCCCTCGCCCCCGCCGCCACCGCGACCGCCGCGGTGCTCGGACCGCTGCCGCCGCTGCCGCTGCTGTCGGCGCCCGCGCCCGACACGCTGACGGTGCGGGTCGAGCGCAGCGGCTCCCGGGAGGCCGACGGCGAGTTCCGGCTGGAGTGCGGCGCCGCGCCCGGCGGGACGCATCCGGCGGCGAAGAGCGCCTGCAAGCGCCTGGAGCAGCTCGCGCGGGCGGACGAGAACCCGTTCGCGCCGGTGCCGGACGGGCAGATGTGCACCCAGCTGTACGGCGGGCCGGCCACCGCGCGCGTCACCGGAACGTGGCAGGGCCGGCGCGTCGACGCCCGCTTCTCCCGCGCCAACGGATGCGAGACGGACCGCTGGGACAACCTCCGCCCCGTCCTCCCCCGTGTCCGCGGCTGAAGCCCCCTCATGTCCGTGCCCCGGCCAGGGCAGAGCCCCCGGCCGACGCCGCCTCCCTTAGAATCCCTCCGTGACACACCGCGGCCCCTTGGGCAAGATGGGGCCCGCCGGCCACTAGGCACCAGCGCAAGCGCAAGAGCTGCAGGGCACCTGCAGTGGGTTCAGGGAGGAAGCGTCTCGTGAGCAGCAGGCCATCCCGAGGCGCTGCTCGCCTCGCCGCCATACTCGACGCGCTCCCCGACGGTCTCGTGCTCGTCAACTGCAACGGCACGATCGTCAACGCCAACACGATCGCGCTCGGCATGTTCGAGACCCCCGGCACCGCGCTCGTCGGGCGCGGTCTGCTCGATCTGCTGCCGGAGTTCGACTCGCGGCTGATCCCGGGTTCGATGCGCCGTCCGGCGGCCACCGACGAGCGGGGCCGCACCCGTCCGGCCCGGATGATCGCCCGTCGCACCGACGGGAGCGAGTTCCCCGTCGAGGTGACCAGCGCGAACCTGGAGGACGGCCGCGAGGCATATGCCTCGCAGAGCAACAGCGGCAGTGGCAGTGGCGGCTACACCGGCGACGAACTCCTCATGCTCGTCGTACGGGATCTCACCGGCACCGTCGACACCGAGGCCGAACTGGCCCGTTCCCAGCGCCAGACCGAGATGATCCTGCGCGCCGCGTCCGAGGGCGTCGTCGGTACGGACACCGACGGCCGCGTCGTCCTCGTCAACCCCGCCTTCGCGCAGATCCTCGGCTACCGGGCCACCGAACTCGGCGGCGCCGAGCTGCATGACCTGATCCTTCCCAAGCGCGCCGACGGCGAGCCCTTCCCGTACGCCGAGTCGCCGCTCGCCGACACCCTCCGCTCCGGCCGCAAGCACCGGGTCCGCGGCCAGGTGCTGTGGGCGAAGAACGGCGACCGGGTGCCGGTCGACCTGACCACCGCGCCGGTACGGGACGGGGACCAGCTCGTCGGCGCCGTCATGACCTTCACCGACCGCCGGCCGCACGAGCAGCTGCTCGAGGAGCACGCCACCGAACTCGCCGACCGCGCCGAGCGGCACGCCACCGAGCTGGAGCAGCAGCGGGAGCGGTACGCGGAGCTCGCCGCCCGGCACGAGCAGCTGACCGCCGTCCTGGCCGACTCGCTGCGCGGGCCCCTGGACGAGCTGCGCGCCGAACTCGGCACCCTCGCCGCCGACGACGCCGGCCAGCTGTGGCCCGAGGCCAACCAGGTGCTGCACCATCTGGCCGCCGGCTACACCCGGATGACCACCCTCGTCGACAACGTCCTCGGCTACCAGCGCCTCGACGCGGGCGCGGAGGAGCTGGACAAGAGCGTGACGCTGCTCGGCGGCATCGTCACGGGCGGCATCGACGGGGCCGTGGAGCTGATCGGGCCGGGCCGGGCGCAGTTCGCCGTGCACGCGCCGCCGATCGAGGCCGAGGTCGACGCGGTACGGCTCACCACCGCGCTCGCGCATCTCGTCGCGGACGTGGCCGGGGTCGACGCGACCGGCAAGAGCAAGGACAAGGCGGCGCACGGCGACTCGACGATCGTGGTCGCGGCGGCGCAGCGCGGTGACGTCGTACGGATCGAGGTGCGCGGCCCGTACCGGGGCGGCGACCCGGTCCACCAGCCGGTGGTACGCGGGATCGTCGCGGCGCACGGCGGTGTGGTGCAGACACACGAGGTGCCGGGGACGGCCGGCGGCGCGTACGTCGTGGAGGTGCCGCTCGGCGCCGGGCGCGGGACCGTCACGCCGGAGGCCGAGGACGAGGCCGAGTCCGAGACCGAGGCGGACACCGACGCCGACGCCGGCGCCACGGCCGAAGCCCCGTCCGAGGCCGCCCCGAGCCCAAGGCCGCTCCCGAGCCCGAGGCCGGACACGCGACGGAGAACAAGCCCGAGGCGGAGAAGCCCGCCGAGGCCATCGCGCTGCCCGCGCAGGCCGACGCCGCCGCGGGAAGCGGCCGGCGACGGGCCCGCCGGGCGTCCACGGACGCGTTCCTGGAGAGCCCGCTGGCCACCGAGGACGCCGCCGCCCCGGTGCCCCGGCCGACCGGCCGCCGCCGGGGCCGGCACGACGACACCCCGCCCGCCGGTACGCCCAGCGAGCTGATCCCCGCCCAGGCCGGGCCCGCGGGCGCCGGTCCCGGTACGGGCACGGGCACGGGCACGGGTACAGGTACGAACACGGGTGCCGTGACGAGCGGGGGCAACGGCGAGCAGGGCGGGACCGGCCGCCGCCGGGGCCGCCCCGCCGAGAGCGCGGTCGTACCCGCCGCCGAGGCCGTGCCGGCGCGGCCCGCGCTCGGCGCCGTACCGCCGCAGGGTGTTCCGGCCGGTGCCGCCGCGCCCGCTCTGACCCCGGCCCTGGCTCCCGTACCCGCGCAGGCCCCCGCGCCCTCCGCCCTGCCCGCGCTGCCCGCCCTGCCCGCCGTCGCGTCGCCCGAGGCCCCGCAGCAGGGACAGCAGGGACAGCAGGGACAGCAACCGACCGGGCGGCGCCGCCGGGCTCTCGCCGCCGCGCAGGAGCGGGCCGCGGCCGCCGAGGCGGGACCGCGGACCCCGTTCGCGCTGGGGCCGGCCGACGCCGACCGCGGGGCGGAGCACGAGACCGGGCACGAAGCCGTACGGGCGCTGCCGGAGGACGCGCACACGCCGCCGCAGCCGCACCCGCTGCCCGCCCCGCTCAGCACCAACGTGGGCGCGGCGACCGCGACCGGCACCGGCTCCGTACCGCTGCCGCCCGAGGTCCCGGTGCCCCACGACGCGTCACAGGGCCGGGCCATCAGCGTGCGGACCCTCGGGCAGGGCGTCCCGGTCGCCGCGGCGACCGCACCCGCCGCCGCGGCTCCCGCCGCCTCCGGCCGTCGCCGCAAGCTCGGCAACCCGGCCGAGGAGAACCGTCCGGCCGCCGCCGCGCTCCCGCCGTCCCAGCCGCAGCCGACATCCCCGCCGCAAGCGCAGGCCCAGACGCAGGCCCAGCCCCTGCCGGTGCCCGCGCCGGCGGGCGCCCCGATGCCCCAGCCCGTACCGGCGGCCGTCGGTGCCACCGCCGCCGCCCCGGCGGCCGCGCCGATGCCCGTGTCGAAGCTGGGCACGCCCCCGTCCCCCGAAGGCCGCGCCTATGCCATAGAGGCGCCCGCCGAGGGCTCGGCGGAGGGTCCGGAGCCGCTGGACGGCCCGGGCGGTGCCGTGGAGGTGGCGAACCAGCCGCTGCCGCAGCCCGTCGACGACGAACTCCCCCCGGAGCCGCTGGACAACCCGCGCCGGCTGCTCGTCTGGCCCGCGCCGGACGTGGCCACCCAGCAGGCGCTGAGCGACCGCGGCTACCGTCCCGTGATCGTGCACTCCCGCGAGGAGGTCGACGCGCAGATCGCCGCCTTCCCGGCCGCGCTCTTCGTCGACCCGCTGACCGGGCCCATCACCCGCACCGCGCTCCAGTCGCTGCGGCAGGCCGCGGTCGCCGCCGAGGTGCCCGTGCTGCTCGCGGCCGGGCTCGGGCAGGCCACGCGGGAGGCGGCGTACGGCGCCGATCCGGCCGTCCTGCTGAAGGCGCTGGCGCCCCGGGACAGCGAGCAGCACCCGTCGCGGGTGCTGCTCATCGAGGAGAACGAGGACATCGCGCGGGCGCTGGCGGCGACGCTGGAGCGGCGCGGGATGCAGGTCGCACGGGCCGCGGCCGACACCGAGGCGGTCGCGCTGGCCCAGGACCTGCGGCCGAACCTGGTGGTGATGGACCTGATGCAGGTGCGCCGCCGCCGGGCCGGAATCATCGACTGGCTGCGCGCGAACGGGCAGTTGAACCGCACCCCGCTGGTCGTCTACACGTCGGCCGGGGTGGAGGAGTCGGAGCTCGCGAGGCTCGCCTCGGGCGAGACGGTCCTGTTCCTCGCCGAGCGGTCGACCAGTACCGAGGTGCAGGCCCGGATCGTCGACCTGCTCGCGAAGATCGGCACCAACTGACCCTGAGGGAGGGCCGGTCGGTGCCGATCGACGGGAGAACTCCTACAGCTGGGTGACGTCCAGGTCGCCGTCCGCGTACTGCTTGCGGATCACCTTCTTGTCGAACTTCCCGACGGTCGTCTTCGGGACGGTCGGCACGATGGCCCAGCGCTCGGGAAGCTGCCACTTCGCGATGCCGCCCTCGGCGAGGAGGAACGCCCGCAGCTCCGTGTAGTCCGCGCTCGCGCCCTCCTTGAGGACGACGGTGGCGAGCGGCCGCTCGCCCCACTTCTCGTCCGGGACGGCGACGACGGCGGCCTCGGCGACGGCCGGGTGGGCCATCAGGGCGTTCTCCAGGTCGATGCTGGAGATCCACTCGCCGCCGGACTTGATGACGTCCTTCACCCGGTCGGTGAGGGTGAGGAAGCCGTCGGGGCTGATGATGCCGACGTCGCCGGTCTTCAGCCAGCCGTCCGCGCTGAACTTGTCGTCCGGCCGGAAGGGTTCACCGTCGACGCCGCCGTAGTACGCGGCCGCGATCCAGTTGCCGCGCACCTCCAGCTCGCCCGCCGACTCGCCGTCCCAGGGCAGGATCTCGCCGCCGGGGCCGACAAGCCGGCCCTCGACGCTTGCCGGGAACCGGCCCTGCGTGACGCGGTACGGCCACTCCTCCTCGGCGGTGAGACCGGCCGGCGGGTGGGCCACGGTGCCGAGCGGGGAGGTCTCGGTCATGCCCCAGGCGTGGATGAGCCGGACGCCCAGCTTGTCGTACGCCTCCATGAGGGAGGGCGGACAGGCGGCGCCGCCGATGGTGACCCGGGCCATCGAGGTCAGGTCACGGGGGCGGGCCAGGACCTCGGCGAGCAGGCCCTGCCAGATGGTGGGGACGGCGGCGGCGTGGGTCGGCCGCACCTTCTCGATCATGTCGGCGAGCGGCGCCGGCTGGAGGAACCGGTCCGGCATCAGCATGTTGATGCCGGTCATGAAGGCGGCGTGCGGCAGCCCCCAGGAGAGCACGTGGAACTGGGGGACGACCACGAGCGAGGTGTCCTTGTCGTTCAGGCCCATCGACTCCGTCATGTTGACCTGCATGGAGTGCAGGTAGATGGAGCGGTGGGAGTAGACGACGCCCTTGGGATCGCCGGTGGTGCCGGAGGTGTAGCACATGGCGGCGGCGCCGCGCTCGTCGAGCTCGGGCCAGTCGTAGCGGGTGGGGCGGCCGGCGATGAGCTCCTCGTAGTCCCAGACGCGCGCCGTCGCGCCGTCGAGGAGGGAACGGTCGCCGGGGCCGGTGACGACGACGTGCTCAACCGTCGGCAGGTGCGGCAGGAGCGGCGCGAGGAGCGGCAGCAGCGAGCCGTTGACGAGGACGACCCGGTCGGCGGCGTGGTTGACGATCCAGGTCAGCTGCTCGGCGGGCAGCCGCAGGTTGAGGGTGTGGACGACCGATCCCATGGCGGGGATCGCGAAGTACGCCTCGACGTGCTCGGCGTTGTTCCACATCAGGGTCGCCAGAGCGCTTCCGGGCTCGGCCCCCAACTCGTCATGCAGCGCGTGGGCGAGCTGAGCGGCGCGGTCGCCGATCTCGGCGAAGGTACGGCGCTGCGGCTCCGGCTCGCCGGTCCAGGTGGTCACGGTCGACGTGGCATGAACCCGTCGGCCGTGCTCGAGGATCCTGCTGACGGTGAGCGGCACGTCCTGCATGGTGCTGTACACGGGGATTCCTCCCGAGAATGCTACGCGGCGGTAGTGAAGGTGGGGGTGTGCTGATTCTGCGACGTACCACGCGGTATGTCACTACCTGGGAGCATCCAATTCGCCAGTGATCACTGGCGTAACTGAGGGTAACGCTTGTCGGGATGACCTGCCCCTACGCCGAAAGTGGCGGAAGACGAGGTGACGGACTAGGCTTCCGGGCCCCGTTTCAGGGCTTCGGCTCAGGGCTTCGGCTCAGGGCTTCGGTTCGAGCTCTGGGCCGGGTTCCGGGTCAGGACCCGGCCCCGGATGCCGAGCGCCGGGCCGGCGGGTCACGCCGCCGGGGACAGCTCCGGGTCGTCGCGGAGCTTGCCGAGCGCCCGCGAGACCGCGCTCTTGACGGTGCCGACCGAGACGCCGAGCACCTCGGCGGTCTGCGCCTCGCTCAGATCCTCGTAGTACCTGAGGACGACCATCGCCCGCTGCCGCTCGGGGAGCTTCATCACCGCGCGCCACATCGCGTCGTGCAGCACCTGCCGCTCCGCCGGGTCCGGCTCGCGGGAGCCGGGGGGCTCCGGCAGCTCGTCGCACGCGTACTCGTCGACCCGGCGCTTGCGCCACTGCGAGGTACGGGTGTTGAGCAGCGCGCGCCGGACGTAGCCGTCCAGGGCGCGGTGGTCCTCGATGCGCTCCCAGGCCACGAAGGTCTTGGCCAGCGCCGTCTGGAGCAGGTCCTCGGCGTCCGACGGGTTCGCGGTCAGCGAGCGCGCGGTGCGCAGGAGGACGGGGCCCCGGGCGCGTACGTACGAGGAGAAGGACGGGTACGCGGCCGGGCGGGCCGGCCCCTGACGCGGGACGCGGGTGACGCCCGTGACGCCCGTGACGCCGCTGACAGCGGCGCCGGCGGCGGCGGGCAGGTCGGGCACGACGGACAGCGTGCCGGAGCGGCCGGCGCGGCGGCCGGCGAGCGACGAGGCACCGGCACAGACAGGGCCGGAGGGTGGCGGAGTCATGACTCCACGTTAAGAGCGGGGGGCTGTGGCGGGGATCGGTCCCAGGTCCCGACCCGTAGTCCCTCTCAGGTTGTAGGGGTGGGGACCGCCACACCTCCTGAGGGTGGAGCCGGTGGGGTGGCGGGTCAGGGTCGGACCCGGAGACGGGTCAGGGGCGTACGGAGCCGGTACGGGTCGGGGCGGGTCCGGTACGGGGGCCGGCGGCCGGATCCCAGGGGGCCGCGCCGGGGCACCTCAGGGTCGTCTCCGGGCCGTCTCAGGGCCGGAGGCGGCCGCCTCGGGGGCCGTCGGACCCGTTCCCTCAGGTGTCCGTGCCCAGGATCAGCCCGGACGTCGGGACCCCGGTGCCCGCCGTGACGAGGGCGCGGTCCGCGTCCGGGACCTGGTTCACGGAGGTGCCGCGCAGCTGCCGGACGGCCTCCGCGATGCCGTTCATACCGTGGAGGTACGCCTCCCCCAGCTGACCCCCGTGGGTGTTCAGGGGCAGCGCGTCCGCCGCGACGAAGCCGGCGCCCTCGCCCGGCCCGCAGAAGCCGAACTCCTCCAGCTGCATCAGCACGTACGGGGTGAAGTGGTCGTAGAGGATCGCGACGTCGATGTCGCCGGGCGCCAGCCCCGAGGTCCGCCACAGCCGCCGGGCCACCACCCCCATCTCGGGCAGCCCGGTCAGCGCGTCCCGGTAGAAGCCGGTCATCGCCTCCTGGCCGCGCGCCGCGCCCTGGGCGGCGGACACGACCACGGCGGGCGGGCGGCGCAGGTCGCGGGCGCGTTCGGTGGAGGTGACGACGAGGGCCTGGCCGCCGTCGGTCTCCTGGCAGCAGTCGAGCAGCCGCAGCGGCTCGGCGATCCAGCGGGAGGCGGCGTGGTCCGCGAGGGTGATCGGCCGGCCGAAGAAGTACGCGGCGGGGTTGGTGGCCGCGTGGCGGCGGTCGGTGACCGCGACGTGGCCGAAGGCGTCCGGCGAGAGCCCGTACGTGTGGAGGTAGCGCTGGGCGGTCATGGCGACCCAGGAAGCCGGGGTGAGCAGACCGAACGGCAGCGGCCAGCCGAGCGCCGCGCCCTCCGCCGACGGCTCGCGGTGCTGCACGCCGGAGCCGAAGCGGCGGCCGGAGCGTTCGTTGAACGCCCGGTAGCAGACGACGACTTCGGCGACCCCGGCGGCGACGGCGAGGGCCGCCTGCTGGACGGTCGCGCACGCGGCGCCGCCGCCGTAGTGGACCCGGGAGAAGAAGGACAGTTCGCCGATGCCGGCCGCCTGGGCGACGGTGATCTCCGGGCTGGTGTCCATGGTGAAGGTGACCAGGCCGTCGACGTCGCCGGGGACGAGCCCGGCGTCGTCGAGCGCCGCGTGCACGGCCTCCACGGCCAGGGTCAGCTCGCTGCGGCCGGAGTCCTTGGAGAACTCGGTGGCGCCGATGCCGGCGATGGCGGCGCGCCCGCCGAGCCCGTCCGCGCGGGCGGTCAGCGGGCTCACCGGGACGCCTCCCGCGGAGCGCCGTCGGGTACGTCGGCCGGCCCGTCGCCGGGTGCGCCGGTGGGCCCGTCGCCGGGTGCGCCGGTGGGCCCGTCCCCGGGGACGTCCACGGTCACCGTCCCCGTCACGTGGTGGCCGAGCCCGTTGGCGCCGACCACCCGGACCCGTACCGTCGCGCCGTCGACCTCCGTCACCGTGCCGGTCAACGTCATCGTGTCCCCGGGGTAGTTGGGGGCGCCGAGCCGGATGGAGACGGCGCGCAGGACGGCGCGCGGGCCGAACCGGTCGGTGATGTAGCGGCCGACGAGACCGTTGGTGGTGAGGATGTTCATGAAGATGTCCGGGGAGCCCTTCTCCCGGGCGCGCTCGGCGTCGTGGTGCACGTCCTGGTAGTCGCGGGCGGCGATCGCCCCGGCGACGATCAGGGTGCGGGTGACGGGGACGACGAGCGGGTCGAGGACGTCGCCGGGCCGCACCCGTACCCGTACGGCCGGGGCCTGGGACTGCGCCGGGGCCTGCGCCGGGGCGGGGCCTGTCGTCATGCGGGCGTTCCCTTCGCGAGGAGATCGCCGAGTTCGGCGAGGAGTTCGGTGCCGCAGCCGAGGTACACACCGAGCTGTCGCCCCCAGAGGAAGTGCCGGTGGACGGGGTGTTCGAGATCCGCGCCCAGCCCGCCGTGCAGATGCTGTCCGGCGTGCACCACCCGGGTGCCGGCCTCGGCGGCCCACCAGGCGGCCGTCAGCGCCTCCTCGGCGCACGGCAGGCCCTCGTCGTACCGCCAGGCCGCCTCGTAGGCCGTGACCCGGATGGCCTCGGTGTCCATGTGGGCGTCCGCGGCGCGGAGTTGGACGGCCTGGTGGGAGGAGAGCGGGCGCCCGAACTGCTCGCGCACCGAGGTGTACGCGACCGCGCGGGCCAGCGCACCGGCGCACACGCCCGCTTGCAGCCCCGCGAACGCGATCCGGGCGGCGCCCAGCACCCCCGCGTACGCCCCGGGCACGCCCACCCGCTCCCCGCGCGCCCCGTCGAGCACGAGCCGCCCGGCCGACCAGGGCGCGGTCAGCTCGACCGGCTCCACCCCGCAGTCCTCCGCGGCGACGAGCCACAGCGCCCGGGTCTCGTCGGGGACGAGGACGTGGCTGGCGTCCCGTAGCCAGGGCACCCACGGGACGGTGCCGCGGAGCCGGCCCCCCGGCTCCGTACGGACGTCTCCCGGGCCGTCGTACGCCGGGAAGGCGCCGGCCACCACCGTCGTCCCCGCCCGCAGCCCGGGCAGCAGCCGGGCCCGCTGCTCGCGCGTCCCGTGCCGGGCGACGGTCAGCAGCCCGTAGACGGCGCTCGCGGTGAACGGCACCTGCGCCGTCGTACGCCCCTGCTCCTCGGCGAGCAGGACGAGGCCGAGCAGCCCCGTCTCCTCGACGGCCTCGGGCAGGCCCGCCGCGCACAGGCTCTTCCACAGCTCGGGATCGCTGCCCGTACCGGCCGCGGCGAGCCGTTCGTGGGTGGCGAGGTCGCCGAAGATCCGCGCGGCGAGCCCGCGGGCCGCCGCCTGCTCCTCGGTGGGGTCGAAGTCCATGTCAGCCCTGCCCTCCGTCCGCGCCGCCGCTCTCCCCCGCCACCAGGGCGCGGAACAAGGGGAGTTCGAGATCCTCGTCCACCCGCTGGAACTCCAGCCGGACGGGCATGCCGATGCGCACCTTGTCGTACGGGACGCCCACGATGTTGCTGATCACCCGTACGCCCTCGGCGAGTTCGACGAGCACGACCGCGTAGGGCGGGTCGAAGGCCGGGAACGGCGGGTGGTGCATGACGACGTACGAGTAGACCGTGCCCTCGCCGCTCGCCTCCACGGTGTCCCAGCCGCGCGAGCCGCAGCCGTTGCAGCCGGGCAGCCAGGGGAAACGGAGCGTCGCGCAGGTGGTGCAGCGCTGGATGAGGAGGCGGTGCCCGGCCACCCCGTCCCAGAAGCCGGCGTTGTCGCGGTTGACGACGGGGCGGGGGCGGCGGGGTCTCGGCTTCTCCTCGGAGGGCGCGAGGCGGGGTGCGGCACGGGGCGTAGAGCGGGGCGCGGGGGCGTACTTGAGCACGCGGAAGCGGTGGGTTCCGGCGAGTACGCCCCCGGCGCGCACGTCCATGCGAGTGGTGATGAAGTGCCCCGTCCCCAGCTTGGTGGTCTTGCGCGGCGAGACGGACTCGATGACGGAGTCGCAGGTGACCGTGTCGCCGGGCCGCAGCGGCCGCAGGTACTCCTGCTCGCAGTCGGTGGCGACGATCGAGGTGTAGCCGGCCGCGTCGAGGAGGGCGGACAGTTCCTCGTACGCGCCGGACTGGTCCGGGTAACCGGACAGACCGCCCATCGTCCAGGCCTGGAGCATGGTCGGCGGCGCGACGGCGTCGGGCCCGCGGTAGGCGGGGTGGGTGTCGCCCATGGCCTCGCACCAGTGGCGGATCATCGGCTCGTTGACGGGGTCCTTGCCGGCGCGGGCGAGGGAGACGGTCTGCCCCTCGTACGCCGCGAGCCGTTCGTACGGCAGTTCCTGGACGCGCGCGGCGCTGTCACCGCCGGAGCTGTCCGCGGGTGTCGGGTTCACCGGCGCCCCCTCCTCTTCATGCCGAGCCGCATCGTCGCGACGATCTCGCGCTGCACCTCGCTCACGCCGCCGCCGAAGGTGTTGATCTGGGCGGCGCGGTTCATCCGCTCCAGCTCGCCGCCGTCGATCGCGCCGGGCGAGCCGGTGCGGACCAGCCCGGCCGGGCCCGCGATCTCCTGGCACAGCCGGTAGACCTCGACCGCCGACTCCGTCCCCGCGAACTTCACGCCGCTCGCGTCCCCGGGCGCGAGCCGGCCCGCGCCGACGTCGCCGACCAGCCGCCAGTTGAGCAGGCGGGTGGCGGCGAGCCGGGCGTGCGCCTCGGCGGCCCGGATCCGTATCCACGGCTCGTCGATCCGCCGACGCCGCCCGGGCGCGCCGGACGGCCGCCGGGCCTGGTCGAGCGCGGCCTGGTAGAAGTCCTCGGCCTGCATGCCGATGGCGGCGAGGGCGACGCGTTCGTGGTTGAGCTGGTTGGTGATGAGGCCCCAGCCGCCGTTCTCCCGGCCGACGAGGTGGCCGGCCGGGACGCGGACGGCGTCGTAGTAGGTGGCGGTGGTGGTCAGGCCGCCGACGGTCTCGATCGGGGTCCAGGAGAAGCCGGGCGCGGAGGTGGGCACGAGGAGGATCGAGATGCCGCGGTGGCGGTCCTCGGTGGTGCCGGTGCGGCAGGCGAGCCAGATCCAGTCGGCGTTCTGGGCGTTGGAGGTGAAGACCTTCTGCCCGTCTATGCGCCAGCCTCCCTCGCCGCCGCCTCCCTTGCCGTTGTCGCCCTTGCCGTTGTCGCCCTTGCCGTCCCGGGTGGCCCGGGTCCGCAGGGCGGCCAGGTCGGTGCCGGCCTCGGGTTCGCTGTAGCCGATGGCGAAGACGAGCTCGCCGCTCAGGATGCGGGGGAGGAAGTACGCCTTCTGCTCGTCGGTGCCGTACCGCATCAGGGTCGGTCCGACCGTGTTGAGGGTGACCATGGAGACCGGCGCACCGGCCCGGTAGGCCTCGTCGAAGAACACGAACTGCTCGTCGGGGCCGCGCCCTTGGCCCCCGTACTCCCGCGGCCAGCCGATCCCCAGCATCCCGTCGTCGCCGATGCGGCGCAGCAGCGCGCGCTGCGCGGCGGAGTCGGTGGGCGGCGGCGGGCCGTCGGGCATCGCGTCGCGGAAGTACGCGCGGAGCTCGGCGCGCAGCCGCAGCTGGCGTTCGGTCGGGGCGAGGTGCACGGCGTGGCCCTCTCGTGTCTCGGCAGGACTGCCCACTCAGCTTTCTGACTGTCCGTCAGATAACGGAGGGCTGTCAAGGCCGGGCACACGGACACCGAGGCGGAAAACGAACTCCCCGCCCGGAAGCGAGCGGCCCGCGCGTCGGCACCGAAGTGCCGTCGCACGGGCCCGCGTTCACCTCACGCGCCGCCCCCTCGGACCGGTCGTCAGGAGGGATAGAAGAAGTTGACCACCCGGTCCGACTGGTCGATCGGCGTGAAGGCGGAGCCGTTCACGTTCGCCGTGCTGTTCTCGTTGGAGGCACCGCCACCGGTCGCCACCTGCTGGGTGGTGGTCGCGTTGCCGTTGTTGTCGCCGCCGACCCCGCTGCCGGCGACCGAGGCGGCACTGGCGTCCGATCCGTCGTTCGCGAACCCGCCGTCGTCGCCCTGGGCCACCCCGCCGAAGAGCGCGACGGCAAGGGGCAGAGCGGCCGCGGCGGCGAGGACGCGGGCGGTACGGATGCTGGCCATAGGTGATTCCTCCGGGAACTGGGCTGTCGATCCGGAACGGATCTGAAACGAATCAGAAAAGGCGGCTGGGGCTGTGAACAGTGCTTGCTTTCCAAGGCGGTTGGCCGACCACCCCGGCCTTCCGGACCGTGGTGTTCGGCGTCGCGAGACCAGAGCTGCCCCCGCCCATCCCTGACCAATCGCACCAGAGCCCCCGATTCCCTCTCAGGTGTGAAGACATGTCGATAAACCTCCTCACTCGGCCTTCTCCCGGTGATCGCTTATTGGTTTGCCGCCCGCCGCTCCCGCCGGATAGGAAGCTCACATGCTTCGAGGCGGCAAGGTCGGGCTCCGAGCCCGGCACGAGGAAGACATCCCGGTCCTGCGGGCCGAGCTCTACGACGACGTGGTCAACTCCTCCCGGGCCGAGGGCGGACCGTGGCGGCCGATCTCGCCGGGCTCCAAGGACCCGCGGCTCGTGATGGACGAGCAGAACGAGCGGGTCGTGCCGTTCTCCGTGGTCGAGCTGGACGGCGGCACCCTGGTCGGCACCGCGGCGCTGTGGGGCATCGACCCGCACAACCGCTGCGCCCACATCGGCCTCGGCCTGCTGCCGTCCGCCCGCGGCAAGGGCTACGGCACCGACGTCGTCGCGGCGCTCTGCCACTACGGCTTCGTCGTCCGCAGCCTCCACCGGCTCCAGATCGAGACGCTGGCCGACAACACCGCCATGCTGCGCTCCGCCGAGAGCAACGGCTTCGTCCGCGAGGGCGTGCTGCGCTCCTCGGCCTGGGTGATGGGCGAGTTCCTCGACGAGGTCCTGCTCGGGCTGCTCGTGGAGGACTGGAAACCGGCCGCGCGGAGCTGACCCGCGCCCACGAGCACGCGGCACAGCCGCTGTCGGGACATCGGCCAGGGCCTTCCGTACGAGGCGGGGGCCCTGGTCCGGGTGCGGCGCCCGTTCGGCCCGCGTCCGCCCGCCGCGCCCCACGGCACGACGAAGGGGTGCCCCGGACCGGGACACCCCTTCTCTGGCGGTGGGTGTGGGATTTGAACCCACGGAGACATCGCTGCCTCGACGGTTTTCAAGACCGATCGGCGCACAGCAGTCGTACCCACCCTGAACTGCATGTTCCTTGCCACCGGGATGCTGCGTCGCGATCCTGGCCCACACATGGCCCACAAACCCCCTAAGCGGCCCCTCCCGGGGCCCCCAACCGCTGTCCGCTCGCAACCCAGGCAGGAGGGCCGAGCGATCTTCGGAAGAGAGGTTCACGTGGCCGAGTCATCCTTTCTGCTCCCCGGATACGCTGGGTGCCACCAGCCGACGATCCGGGAGCGTGCGCCGAGGATGGGACCCAAGACGCAGAGGGTCTACGAGACGATCCGTTCGTGGATCGAGTCCGGGCGCTACGGTCCCGGCGACAAGCTGCCGTCCGAGCGCGCGCTGAGCGCCGAGCTGGAGATCGGCCGCACCGCACTGCGCCAGGTACTCGCCCGTCTGTCGAACGAGCACTTCATCAAGGCTCACGACCGCAGCTCCTACCGCGTCCTCGGCAGCGAGAGCGTCCCGACGCCGGCGGAGATGGAGCCGTGGAAGATCCACGGCTCTCGCCACGTCTACGAGAACCAGTGGGTGGACGTGGACCTGGTCGACGTCGAGCCGCCCGGCGTCGAGCGCTTCGAGCACCACGTGGTCCGGCTCTTCCGCGTGGCGGTCACCGCCGTGATCGACGACCAGGACCGCGTTCTCATGCTGTGGCGGTATCGCTTCGTGCCACAGCAGTGGGGTTGGGAGCTACCTGGCGGAATCGTGGACGCGGGCGAGGACGCGGCCGTCACGGCGGCCCGCGAGACCGAGGAAGAAACGGGGTGGCGTCCCGGCCCCGTGGAGCATGTTGTCAGCTACCAGCCGATGATCGGCATGGTCGACTCCCCCCATGAGATCTTCGTGGCGCGTGGAGCCGAGAAGGTCGGCGAGCCGACCGACGCGGAGGAAGCCGGGGAGATCGCCTGGATCCCCCTCGACGACATCCCGCGCCTGATGTCCGAGGGCAAGCTCATGGGGTCCGGCACCCTCGTGGCCCTGCTCCACATCCTCGCGTCCCGAACTAGAGGCGCCCGGTAAGAAGCTCCACACGTCGGCGGTACCGCACGGAGCCCGTGCGGTTCGCCGACAACCGGGCCTTCTGGAGGTGGGTCCGCGCTTCCTCCAACTCGCCGCGGGCGAGGTGCGCCTGGGTGAGGTCGCAGTAGATGCCGGAGTTCGCGCGGACGAAGGTCTCATCGGCACTTCGGAGCGACGCGTACAGCTCGTCCATAGCCGAGGCATCGCCGAGCTTGGCCAGGACGTTCCCCCGCCACCTCGACAGGTGCCCGGCGTTGAGGAAGATGCTCAGCATGTCGGCGTCGCGGACCTCGCCGTCGTCCGGAAGGAGCGCGGTTGCCCGCTCAAGGGCAGCCCTCGCGGCCGACTCCATCTCCGGGCCACCGACAGCGGCACACAGCTCCGCCTCTGCCGCCGCCAGCCACGCCCTCAGACGGGGCGACTGACGTTCGGGGTGGGTGCGCTGCGCGTCTCGCACCAGCTCGATTGCCAGCTGAGGTCGACCGGCGTCCGCGAGTACGTACGCCTGCTCCCCCATCGCATGGGCCAGGTACAACGGGGACTCGGCGTCCTGAGCCGCCTTCTTGGCGAGCTCATACCGGCGCCATGCCCGGTCCACGGCGCCGGCGTCCAACGCCTGCCAGGCGGCGAGGGTGGATGCCCCCGCGAGGGCGGTCGCGATGGGTAGTCGCGCCCCTGGCAGCACAGCGAAGGTGAGCGCTTCCTCCATTGCCGCCAGGTGGCCGTTCATCTGGTCAATCAGGCCCGTCGCACCCATCTGCCGGTCCATGGTCCGGAGCAGCTCGGTCTGGGCCAGGAACGCCGGGACCATGGACCGACTCAGGCTGCCGGCCGCATCGATTCGACTGAGCAGGTCGGCGTAGCCGTCTGCCTGAGGCTCGGGGGTCTCGTCCTCGCCTCGCAGCTCGATGTCCGTGGCACCCAGGAGCGGCCGCAGGATCGCGGCGTAACGGTCCGTGATGACGCGTCGCCCGTTCTCCCACTCCGATACGTAGGTCTTGAGACTGGCCGCCGACGCGATGTCGAGCAGTCGCTGCTCCGCGAACCGCCGCATCTCGTGAATCAGTCGGTCCTGGGACCACCCTCGCGCGGTCCGGATCGCCTTCAGCCCCTTAGCCACGCCGCCTCCGTAAAGCCCCAGGTGAAAGCTGGTTAACACCCCTGAGGTTAACCCCAGTTGACTGTCGAGACACCTCACTTGAGCCGTTCTCTGGAGGGGCACGCCGACACGCACCTCGAACCAGGGGTTGCATCTGGTGCGCACCAGATGCCAATCTATTGGTGCGCACCAGATGGGCCGCAAAGGCCCTGACGGCGTGTGCTCAAGGCGGGGACGCTGCAATCCCGCTGAAGGCCAGGTAGGACGCAATGGGCTTCGGCCCGACTGGCGAGGTGGCCCGGCGACCGCGAGCAACGGCCGGAGAGTGGGGACGCGGTCCCCCTTGCAGTGCTTCACCCCCGTTACTCGCCCCAAGGAGGTTCTGTCGTTCTGACGGCAGCTCCAGGCGCCGCCTAGTTGGACGAGGTGGCCACACCCCGCGCGTCGCGTCACCTGATCTCCCGCAGCCGAGCGCTGCGGCCGGTTGCCTCCTCCGCCCGTCCGGTGCCCTCACGGGATGCCGTACGGGCGGGGTCGAGGGGAGCCGGATTCCTGGTTCTAACGGCGAGAACCCCCGGAGTTGCACCTCCGGGGGTTCGTTTCGGGCCGTTCCTGTCTGAGAGGAACACACCCAATGAAGTCCATCGCTGCACTTCAGGCCGTTGTTACGGCCTTCCCGTCTGACGACGAGCCGTCGGACACGGAGCTGAAGACGATCGAGCTGGAGACCCCGCAGATCGAGGCGGACGTCTTCCTCCTCGACCTGTACCTCGGCGACGCCGAGCTGCTCGACCTGTACATCGGGACCCTGGACGGCCCCGCCAACGACCTGGCCGAGCGTCGCCTGCGCCGGGCCCGCCGTCGGGTGCTGGCCGAGCGTCGCGCGCTGACGAACCGCGTCGCCGGTCAGCCGCCGGTTGGAGGCGCGGCGTGAGCGGCCTGTCCCTTGCGGGGCTGAGCGCCCCGCTGACGGCGCTGAGCGCGGCGGCGAGCAGGTTCCCGCATCTGCCGGCCCCGACGGTGAGCATCTCGACGATCTTCCCGGAAGCGCTGGCGCTGACGTTCCACGACGACGACTACTCCGCCGCCGGCTTCGCCGCGTTCGAGGCGTGGCGGGAGGCGCTGGACATCGACCCGCTGACCGTCGTTCACCGCGTTCAGGCTGACGGCCAGACCGGCGTCTTGGGCGCTCACGGAGCCTTCGCCGGAGCGGCCGTGGAACTCGTCGCCTACGCCACGGTCCCGGCCCCAGAGTCGGCGCCCACGGCCCGCATGTCGATCCCCGCCTGCCGCACCCACTGACCCAAGGAGTCTCGTCATGAGCCAGATCCCGAACAGCCGGCAGTCCCAGCCCCGCCAGACCACGTCCCGCTCGAACCAGAACGGCGGCCAGAACGGCAGCAAGTCGAACAAGTTCGCCGCCGACGCGGGTGCGGCGCTGGGTGGGTTCATCGGCGCGATGGGCGGATCTTTCGCCCCGCCGATCAACCTGACGGTCAACACCACCAAGGGCGGCTCGACGTCGCTGAAGGCCCAGACCACGCACTTCATGCTGGGCGAGCCGGAGTTCAACTCGACCGAGGACATCCGGGCGTACTGCAACGGTGTACGGGCGCTGATGGTCCAGTGCGCGATCGAGCTGTCGATGGGCGCCGCGATCCTGGAGGCCCGGCTTTCGCAGGCGCAGTCGCTCCCCGAGGACAACATGATCCAGGCCCGGCTGAGGGCCAAGAACGTCGCCCGGAAGCTGAAGAAGGCGGCCGACGGGGCGACCGCCGCCGCGAAGAACTCGGTGGCCGCGTACGCGGCGTTCCAGCGCGAGTACGCCGACCTGATGCGCCCGCGTCCGCAGCGGGCCGCGACGACCACGCCGTTCCGGTACTGAGGGAGGGGGCCTGATGGTGAAGCAGCAGAACATCCAGCAGAACCTCCCCGCAGTCTCCTCGGGTGCGGGCACGGTGAAGTCGTGGCTGTGGAAGCAGACGCAGCCGTTCGTCCCGCCGTGGATCGTGACCGGTCTCGTCGGAGTGGCCGGCGGCGGCGCGAATTTCGCGTGGGACGGGTCGCCGTGGGCGGGTATCGGGCTCACGCTCGGGTCGGTCGCGCTCACGGCCGTCACGTGGACGGCGGGGGCCCGGTCGGGGCGGCAGCTGCGTCTGCACTCCGCGATCACGGTGGCGTCGGCGTCGGCCTGGACGACGGCGGCCGCGGTCAGCGGCCCGTTCTCCGGGCCGCTCGGGAACCTGTACCTGATGGGCGGCGGGATCCTCGCGCTGTCCTGGAACATCCGCAAGGTGCTGGTCGCGGGCGGGCTGGTCGAGACGTCCGGCGCGTCGGACAAGGGCCTGATGGAGAAGGTGGGGTTGGCCCGCACGCTCCTGAAGAACGTGAAGGTCGAGCCGAACAAGGTTGTGGCGTCGTATGAGCTCCCGGCGGGCGAGCTGACCAACGGGGACCTCGGCAGGGCGCGGGACCGGCTCGCCTCGGCGCTCGACGTGCCCACCACGGCGATCCGGATCGAGCACGACCCGGACTCCGCCCGGCGCGGACGGATCGTCATCGTCCCCGAGGACATGCTCAAGGAGCCGACGATCTGGCCCGGCCCGTACGCGCCCGGTGGGTCGGTCGCGGAGCCGCTGCGGATCGGCGTGTACGACGACGGCTCGGACCTCCTGCTGCCGCTGCTGGACGCGATCCACATCCTCGTCATGGGGATGACCGGCTCCGGCAAGACCGAGGGCGCCCTGGACCTCCTGCTGGAGCTGCTCACCCGGCGGGACGTCGTGGTCTGGCTGGCCGACGCGGCGAAGGCCGGCCAGGACTTCCAGCCCCTGGTGCCCGCGCTCGACTGGGCGGCGCTCGACACCCCGTCGGCCGCCGCGATGGTCGCATCCGTGCAGACCGTCATCCCCGCGCGCACCGCGTGGCTGCGCGACCACGGCTACCGAGCGTGGGAGCCCGCGGCTGCCGAGCGGCAGACGGACCGCAAGCACTCGTGCCGCAAGGACGGCAAGGCCTGCGGCTGCGAGGGGATCGCTTACCTGCTCGCCTGGTTCGAGGAGGCCGCGAAGTTGCTCAGGGAGTTGGGCGACGACGTGTTCACCGGCATCGCCCAGGAGGCCCGCTCCGCAGGCGTCACCCTGGTCGTCTCGATGCAGCGCGCGTCCGGCTACCAGCTCTCCACCGACACCCGCGCCTCCCTCCCGGCCGCCATGTGCTTCGGCGTCAAGGGCGACGACGCGAGCTTCGCCCTCCCCGAGGAAGTCCTGGACGCGGGTGCCGACCCGGCCGCCTGGGGCAACAAGCGCAAGGGCTACGTGTACTTGGCCTCCGCCGGGGTCGACGAGGACCTCCACGCGACCCCGGCGCGCACCTACTGGACCGGCCCGTCGGGCGAGTACGAGCGGATGGCGGAGTACGTGGTGACCCAGTTCGAGACCATCCGGGCCGCGATCGACGCGGTCACCGCCGACGCCGCCACCAAGGTCGCGGGCAAGTTCTTCACCAACCGGCGTGCCCGCGCCCTCGGCGAGGCCCCCACCCAGGCGCCGGCCGCGAACCCGACGGCGGAGCAGGACGACGACCAGGAGCACGAGCTGGTCGACGCGGAGGACGCGGACGTCGACCCCACCGCCGAGATCCCTCCGGCCGGAACGAACACCGCCCTCCCCCCGGCGTCCAAGCCGGGCCCGGAGGAAGCCCGCGAACTGCTCGACGAGCTGGTGCGGATGCTCGCCGGAATGGGGCCCGGCACGGTCGCCGTGAAGGACCTCGGCCCGTACCTGGAGCAGCTCGGCCGCGACCGCTCCTGGGTCTCCAAGGAGATGAAGCGGCTCGCGGAGGAGGGGCGTCTGGCCCCCACCGCCGACGCGGGCGTCTACCGCCTCGTCCCGGTCCTCGCCGGGGTCTGACGGCCGCCGCACACCTCCCGCACAGCCGCACACCCCCGCACACCCGCACAGCGCGTATCCCCACATCAGGCGGGGTGTGAATAGGGCCGCACACCGGCCCGCACACCCCGCCGCACACCCCCCGCACACCACACGCAGAGGGCCGACCCGGTTGCCCCCGGATCGGCCCGGACGACCACGGAGGACACCGTGACCGACCACCCCCAGTATCCCACCGGACGGCAGATCACCGACGCTGATCTGCTCGCCGCACTCATGCCCGACACGGCTGCCGGCGCCGCTCCGGCTGCCCCGGCCCCCGCCGTCCCGGCAGTGCCCGCCCCGCAGTTCGACGTTGCCGCGCTCCTGGAGCTCGCCCGCCGCCAGGGCGCCCTCGAAGCCGCGGTCACCCACACCGCCACCATCAAGACGCCAGCGCCGATCGTGCCCCGGTGGGCCGTCGGCACCGCCGTCGCCAGCGTCGGCATCGGCGCCGGCGCCTGCCTCCTCGGCTGGGCGCTCGACCTCCTCGCCACCGGGGCCGCCGCCGTCGCGGCCGGGATCACCGCCGCCGCCCCGATGCTCCTGATCGGCGCCGTCCTGGTCGTCGCCCTCCTCGCCCGCCGCAAGGGCGGCGGCATCGAGGTCACGCAGACGATCACCCAGACCATCACCCAGTCGGTCAAGGGTGGTGGCCGCCGGTGAAGCTCGACACTCAGCGCCAGGTCGACATGGCGGAGAAGGTCCTCCGCCTCGTGTGGGTGATCGTCGGCGGCGCGATCCTCTTCTCCGTCTTGACCGTGACCCCGCTCGTCGAGCGCGTCACCGACGACGACTGGGACTGGACGGCCCCGATCCTGCCCACCGTGGTCGACGTCGCCGTCGTCATCACGGTCCGCGTCGGTGAGATCGTCGCCCGCCTTGACGGCCACCCCGGACGGTGGCCGGACCTGTTGCGCTGGCTCACCGGCGGGATGACCCTGCTCCTCAACATCGGCGACTCGATGCTCCGCAGTGATTGGGTCGGAGTCGGCGTTCACTCGGTCGCCCCGATCCTGCTCATCGTCACGGCCGAGGCCGCGATCGGATGGCGCCGCGCGATCACTCACGCGGTCGCCCGCATCGAGCGTGAGCGGGCCGAGGAGCGTGAGCAGAGGGAGCGTGAGCGGCAGGCAAGGGCGGAGCGCTCACGCATCGAGCGTGAGGAGCGTGAGGCCCGCCTGCGGGCCGACCGGCAAGCCGCTGAGGCGGCTCGGGTGGCCGAGCGTGAGCGGGAGTGTGAGGCCGAGAACCGCCGCCGTGAGGAGGACCGGAAGGCCGAGGAGGCACGCCGCACTCACGAGGCGCAGATGGAGCGGGAGCGTCTCGCTCACGAGGCCGCCGAGGCACAGGCCGCCCGCGAGCACGAGGCCGCCCGGCGCCGTGAGGAGCAGGAGCGCACCGACCGGATCGCCCGTGAGGAGCGCACCCGGGCCGAGGCCGAACGTGCTCGGGTCGAGGCGGAGAAGAAGGCGCGGGATGATGCGCAGCGGGCCGAGCGCGAGCGGAAGACCACCGAGGCGCGCCGTCAGACCGAGGCCGTGAGGGCTCCCCGCCCGGCCGTGAGTGCCGCCGTGAGTGACCGCCGTCCCATCGTGAGCGCCGCCGTGAGCACCCCCGCCCTCACGACCACTCACGAGGCCACTGGCAGCGACCAGATGCCGAAGGAAAAGGCCCTCACGGTCGTCCGTGAGGGCCTGCGCGACGGCGTCACCCAGAGCAAGCTCGCCGCCCTCACGGGGTGGTCCACGGGCTGGGTCGCCAAGCAGGCCGCCGCCCTCAAGGACGAGGAGGTCTCCGCGTGAGCACCGACGACCTGACCGCCATGCACGCCGAGGTCCGCGCCGAGATCACCCGCACCGACACCAAGGCCGGACTCCTCATCGCGTTCGTCGGCGCCGTCCTGGCCGGCGCCGGGAGCATCGCCCACGACGTCCCCATGACACTGCCCGCGTACATCGCGGGCGGCATCGGCGCCGCGCTCCTGGCCGCCGCCGCCGTCCTCCTGCTCCACGTGGTCCGGCCCCGCCTCGGCGGCCGACACGGCTGGCCGCTGTGGGCGACCCTCACCCCGCAGCAACTCCTTGCCTCCGAGCCTCGCGACATCGCCACCGACGTCATCGGCCTCTCCCGCCTCGCTGCCGTGAAGTTCACCGGCTTGAGGCAGGCGATCGACCTGATCCTCACCGCCGGCGCCGCCTTCGTCGTGGCCGCCGTCCTCGCACTCGCCCTCGGAGGCGCCGCATGACCAGCGTCATCCGGATCGTGTCGTACGGCATCGGCCACAACGACGAACCGCGAGCCCACCGCCCCGTCGTCGTCGACACCACCGAGCTGCGCAACCCGCCCGACGACCCGGCCGTCCGCGCCCGCCTCACCCAGCTCACCGGCCTCGACCCCGAGGTCCACCAGTACGTGATGACCACCCCCGGCGCCCGCCAGCTCGTCGACCGCCACGTCCGCGAGATCGACGCCCGCGCCGAGGCCGGCCAGACCCGACTCGACGTCCTCGTCCACTGCTACGGCGGCCGCCACCGCTCCGTCGCCATCGCGCAGCAGCTCGCCGCCGAACTGGGCAAGCTCGACCACCACGTACAGCTCCACCACCGCCACATCAACCACCCGCTCCTCCCCTCCCGCCGCCACTGACCGCCATGGACGCGATCCCTGTCCTGGACTGGGGCGAGCCCCAGCACTTCGACCACCGTCGGGACCGGCCCTGCTGCCTGTGCGGCAGGCCGACCCCGCTGCGGTCCCACGCCGGAGAGCCCGCCCACAAGGTGTGCGCCGAGCAGTGGAACGCCGATCACCCGGACGCGCCGCGGCTCTACCGCCCGCCGGACAAGACCGACCCGACCCGCCCCCAGCACGACATCGGCACCGTCCGCTTCCACAACGACGGCCCCACCACCCCGATCCTGAGCCGCCCGGCCCCCACCGCCGTCCTGCGGCCCCTCAACACCAACACCAGCAGCAGCCCCGGCCTGTTCGCCGCCTGACCCCAAGGAACCCTGTGCGACCGCGCATCCACTACGCGACCTGGCCCCGCCCGGCCCTGATCCTGACCGACACCCCCCGCCCGGACTGCCCCGACTGCCGGGGCGAGGGCGGGTGGAACCGCGACTACGGCGACCACGAGACCGGCGAGTACGCCGGCACCGAGTGGGACCCCTGCACCTGCTGGGACGAGAACCGCTCCTGGACGCTCCTCCCGCTCCCGCGAATCCCGCGCCGCCGACAGCCGTACACCGACCCGTGGGGCACGACCGGCGGCTACAGCGACGAACCGCCCTTCTAGACAAGCCGAGGGCGGCCCCCATCCGACCAAGAACCGGGGCCGCCCTCATCTCCCGATCGACTCAAGACCTGGAGGTCTCCCAGCATGACCCAACCCACCGACATCCGGCGAGACGACCGTCCGTCCCGGACGGAGGCCGCCGCATGAACGACATCTCCACCCTCGCCCCGGCTCTCGCCGACGGCGGCCTGCCCGTGCTGCCGCTGGGGGCCGACAAGCGCCCGCTCGGCAACTGCCCCGCCTGCACGGATCTGGTGTGCGGCGGGCGGCCGAACATGCGGGTCCCCGGGCCGTGCGTCTGCCCGTGGCCGTGTCACGGCTGGGCCGCCGCCACCACCGACCCCGCCGTCATCGCCTCCCCGCAGTGGGCAGCGGCGTGGCGTCGGGCCCGTGCGATCGGCTACCACCCCGGCGGCGCCGGCGTCACCGTCGTCGACCTCGACAACGCGGACGCCGTCGACTGGGCCCGCACCACGCTCCCGCCCACGACCACCGTGACCACCACGCGCGGGGAGCACTGGATCTACCGGGGCACGATGCGTTCCTCCAACCACGTACGGCCCGGCGTCGACATCAAGTCGACCATGTCCTACGCCCGTTGGCTCGGCCCCGGCACCGGCACCATGGCGGTTCTGACGGACGCCGTGCGCGAGCTGGCCGTGAAGGCGCAGCCCACGGTCCGGCCGGCGCCGCGCGCGCTCGCCGTGCCCGCGCCCGCCGGGGGCGGGCAGTGCCGTCACCGCGTGCCCTGGTACCTGGAGCGCGGGATCGCCATGGCGGAGCAGCGGATCGCCGAGGCCACCAGCGCGATCCACAACACCGTCTACGCCACGTTCCTCGCGGTGCTGTCCGCCCACGGGCGGTGCGGCTGCCTCACCGAGGCGCACATGGACCGCCTGTTTGCCGTCGCGCAGGCCAAGGGCGAGTCCCCGCGGCACTGCACGGCCGCCTGGTCCAACGCCCTCACGGCCCTGGGGATGTGAGCGCCGTGTCCGAGGACGAGAAGAACCCGCCCCGCAAGGTCATCACCGACTACGCGCAGGAACACTTCCGCTACTTCCGCACCATCGACGGCACCGTCTACGCCCAGCGCAACGGCCACCCCGTCGCCCGCCCCATGCGCTCCCAGGGCACGACCGGCAGCCACCGCCAGGAGCTCATGGCCGCGATGTTCCGCGACGGCCTGGGCGTCTTCACCGGCACCGCCATGAAGGAGGCACTCGACTTGATCGAAGCACTCGCGCTCACCGAGGACGTCCAGTCCGTCCACATCCGCGTCGCCCCCGGATTCGACGGCGCGACCTGGCTCGACCTGGGCCGCGACGACGGCCAGTCCGTCCGCATCCATCCCACCGGCTGGGACATCCTCACCCCCGACCCCCGCGAAGTGTGCTGGCGCCGTACCCAGCTCACCGGCGAACTCCCCCTCCCCGCCAAGGACACCGACGGCAAGGGCATCGACCTGCTGATGCGGCTGTGCAACTTCGCCAGCGCCGACGGCGAGAGCCTCGCCCTGGCCTGGCTGATCGGCTGCCTCGGCCCCGACGTCCCCGTCCCCGCCCCGTTCCTCACCGGTCCCCAGGGCGCGGGCAAGTCCACCGCCGGCCGGATGCTCGTCCGGATCATCGAGGGCATGAGCGGCGACCTGCGCCGCGCCCCGAAGGACGAGGAGAACCTGATCACCGCCGTCGCCGCCGGATGGGTCACCGGCCTCGACAACCTCTCCCACCTGGGGCCGGACCTGTCCGACCTCATGTGCTGCATCGTCACCGGCGCCGAGAACATCAAACGGGCCCTGTTCACCGACGGCGACGTCGTCCGCGCCCGCTACCGCCGGCCGATGCTCCTGACCGGCATCGACGTCGGCGTCATCCGCCCCGACCTCGCCGAACGCCTCCTCCCCCTCCGCCTGGAACGCCCCCGGGTGCGGCGGACCGAGGCAGAGCTGTGGACGGACTTCGCCAGGGACCTGCCGGTGATCCTCGGGTCCGTGCTCGACCTGGCCGTCAAGGTCCGCTCGACCGAGGCCGACATCCCCACCGACCTGCGCATGGCCGACTTCGCCCACCTGTGCGCGCAGCTCGACGCCGCCGCCAGCATGGGCGCGCTGGCCGCCTACCGCGCCAGCCTGGACGACCTCAACGACGACGTCATCGAGGGCGACCTCCTCGCCCAGACCGTCCTCAAGCACGCCGCCGGCATCGACCCCGGCACCGAGGTCCGGATGACGTCCGCCGAGTGGCTGCACAACCTCACCCAGCTCTACACCGGCGAAGGGGAGTTCCGGCCCCTGCCCAAGGGCTGGCCCACCACCGGCAAGGTCCTCTCCGACCGCCTCAAGCGCCTGCAGCCCGTCCTCGCCGCACGCGGCCTCCAGGTCGACTGGGGGCGGAAGAACAGCGCCCGCTACATCGAGATGACCCGCCCCAAGCCCCCGGCCGACGAGCAGCAGCCGGCGTTCTGACCCGCGCCACGCGGACCAAGCCGCACAAGCAAGAGGAGCACCCGGCCCGGGGCGGCGGTGCTCCTCTTGCTCTTCGGCGGCTTGCCGCCGCCCAAAAGGCGCGCCGCGAAGCGGCCCCTTCTTCACGCTCGAAGGCCCACACAACAACAGACACAGGCCCCTCATTTTCCTAAGTAGGAAGACGCTGCGTCACCTGCGTCACCAGGGCCCCGAAACCCCCTCCCCACCTGCATCAACAAGGGTGACGCAGAGCCCAAATCCCTGCGTCACCGTTCGTCACCTGCGTCACACCATGACGGACGGCTCCGTCACCAGTGACACAGGCCGCCGCCCCTGCGTCACCGAAAAACCGCAGGCCACAGCCCCTAAGTGACGCTGGTGACGCAGTGACGCAGAAATCCTCACCTCGGACAACGTGGACGGGCGCCACCCGCCACAACGTCACCCCAGCCCTAACCGAGGAGTCCCATGGCACGTCAGCCGATGCTCAAGCTCCCCGAGGTCCTGGCCGAGCTCGACATGAGCCGCGCCGCCTTCTACCGGATGCGCGCCCGCGGCAAGGGCCCGCGCCTGATCAAGTTGCCCAACGGCCAGCTCCGCGTGAGGCGTTCAGACCTCGACAACTGGCTGGCCCAGTACGAGGAAGCCGTCGCCTGACCCGTCCCGCATCGAGGGGGCCCGCCACCGGCGGGCCCCCTCGCCTATCTGGAGAGACATGCTCACGTACGACGTAGACATCTGGTCCATCCGGCAGCGCAAGGGCCGTCCGAAACCGTTTGAGCTGCGGTGGCGGGTCGGCAAGCAGGCCCACTCCCGGAGCTTCAAGCTCAGGCCGCAAGCCGACGGCCGGCGCTCCGAGCTGATGGCCGCGCTGCGCGAGGGGCAGCAGTTCGACGAGGAGACGGGACTCCCGGCAAAGGAGTTCGCCGCGCTCTCGATGCCCACCTGGTACGACCACGCCAGGTCGTATGTCCTGATGAAGTGGCCCGGAGCGGCAGCGAAGCATCGCGCGAGCATCGCCGAGTCTCTCGCGGTCGTGACGCCCGTGCTGGTGAAGTCCGGCAGCGGACGTCCGGACCCGCGCGTTCTGCGGGACGCGCTCTACCAGTGGGCGTTCCGGGTGGTGGATGGTCCGGACGGCCGGCCTCTCTCGCGGTCCGATGTCGACGAGCCGCCGAGCTACGTGCGCGAAGC
This sequence comes from Streptomyces laurentii, assembly GCA_002355495.1. Classification (GTDB taxonomy): domain Bacteria; phylum Actinomycetota; class Actinomycetes; order Streptomycetales; family Streptomycetaceae; genus Streptomyces; species Streptomyces laurentii. Next base: position 3,964,752 of record AP017424.1, on the reverse strand, counting down.
GCTCGCCTGGATCACCGAGCACTCGCTGAAGGTGGACGAAGCCGCGAAGCCTGAGCACGTCCGCGCCGCGCTCATGGCCCTCTCCAGGCTCCTGAACGGCAAACCAGCGGCCGAGAACACCGCCAACCGGAAGCGCATGGTGCTGAGCAACGCCTTCCGCTATGCCGTGGAGGAGCGCGGTCTCATCTCCCGCCACCCCTTCCTGTCCGTGGACTGGGCGGCTCCGCAGACGTCCGATGAGGTCGACTTCCGGTTCGTGCCGGGCCCGCGGCTGGCTCGGGAGCTGATCGGTGCGGTTGCCGCGCAGGGCACTCGCGGCGAGCGTCTTGAGACCTTCTTCGGAGCCATCTACTACCTGGCTACGAGGCCCGGCGAGGCGGCGGCCCTGCGAGAGAAGGACTTCGTTCTGCCGCCGGAGAACGAGCCCGATGCCTGGGGCGAAGTGCTTGTCTCGGCAAGCCACCCCGAGGTCGGAGGTGGTTGGACGAACAGCGGGAAGTCGCATGACGAGCGCGGCCTGAAGCATCGGGCGCGGGGGGCGGTGAGGGCCGTGCCGATCCCTCCTGTCTTCGTCCGCATGGTCCGCGCCCATATCGCGCGCTTCGGCGTCGCGCCGGACGGCCGGCTCTTCCGGGCGGTGAATGGCGGCCGGGTCACGTCGAACGAGTACTCCGAGGTCTGGCAGAACGCACGCAAGGCCGTGCTCGCCGAGCAGGAACTGGCAACCGAGCTGGCTGACGTCCCGTACTCCCTGCGCCACGCCGCGATCTCTCTGTGGATCAAGTCCGGCATGGATCCGGTTGAGGCCGCCTACCGGGCCGGGCACAGCCTCGCCGTGCTGTACCGCTTCTACGCCAAGATCCTCAAGGGCGGGTCGGATGCCGCGAACCGCCTTGTGGAGCAAGGACTTCAGGCCGAGGAGTAGTCCGGGATCCTGGCCCACAGATGGCCCATACGCACTGGTCAGGAGTGGGATACCGGCGAGTCAGGGTGAGACAGGGTGAACGCAGAGGGCGGCCCCCGGAGTTCGGGGCCCGCCCTCTGACCTGCCAATTCTCTGACCTGCTGCGGTGGGTGTGGGATTTGAACCCACGGTGACTCGCGCCACGACGGTTTTCAAGACCGTTCCCTTAGGCCGCTCGGGCAACCCACCATGCTTCCCGCTCACCTGGAGCGGAGCGGCTACAGCCTACCGGCTCCGGTGCCGGACGGGGCTCGTGGTCCGCACGGGGTTCGCCGTCCCGGGACCTGTCGCGGCGCCCGCCTTGCCGGAAGCCGGAAGCCGGCCCCTCCCGTCGTCTGCCGGACCCGGCAGACGAGACGTCAGGCGCGAGCGGCCATCCTTGCGGGCGTGGCAGCCCTTCGCGGGGTCCACGCGAGGAGAGCGAGGAACCGATGCCCGGAATCCGGACCGACCTGTGGGACACGGTCGGCGGGGTCTTCATGGTGATCCTCGGACTGGGGTGTGCGGGGTGGGGCGGGCGGGCCCTGCTCCGGCCGCACCGTCCGGAGCAGCCGATCACGGGACCCGCGTGGGCCGTTCGTTCCTGGGGGCTCGGTTACGTGCTGCTGGGCACGGCCCTGGCCGTCAGGATGGCGGGCCTGCTCGTCGGCGCGGAGCCGGCCTGGCCGATGGCCGTGATCCAGTGGGCCGCCACTCCCCTCCTGGTCTGCTCGGTGGCGGCGGCGCTCGTGTCCCGGCGGCGGACGCGGCATCGGGCCGGTCGCGCCGGTCGGCACAAGACAGGCGGCACGACCACCCGCGTCCTCTGACCGCGGGAGCACGGGTGCGGCTGACGGCTACAGGTACGAGTACGGGTACGGCCCCGAGGCCGAAGCCCCGGGGCCGTACCCGTACTCGCGTCCGCACTCACGTACCGACGTACTCCCGTACGTGCGTACGGACTCAGCTGTCGCCGGTGCGCGCGCCGAGGACCACCGTCGCGGTGGCGGTCTTCCCGTCCCGCTTGTAGGTGATCTCGACCTTGTCGCCGGGCTGGTGGGTCCAGATCTCGCCGATGAGGGTCCGGCCGTTGTCGATCGGGCGGCCGCCGAAGGAGACGATCGTGTCGCCGCCCTTCAGACCGGCCTTGGCGGCCGGGCCGTCGGCGCTGACGGCGGGGGTGCCGCCGGAGCCCTCCTCGGGGATGACGGCGCCGCTGCCGCCGTCGGGCTGGTCCTGCATGTTCACGGTGGCGCCGATGACCGGGTAGACCGGCTTGCCGGTCTTGATCAGCTGCTCGGCGACGTTGCGCGCCTGGTTGACCGGGATCGCGAAGCCGAGGCCGATCGAGCCCGCCTGGGACTGGCCGAAGCCGCCGCTGGTGGACTGGATGGCGGAGTTGATGCCGATCACGGCGCCGCTCGCGTCGAGCAGCGGGCCGCCGGAGTTGCCCGGGTTGATCGAGGCGTCGGTCTGCAGCGCGCTCATGTACGAGTTCTTGCCGCCGGAGCCGTCGCCGGAGGCGACCGGACGGTTCTTGGCGCTGATGATGCCCGTGGTGACCGTGTTCGACAGGCCGAAGGGCGCGCCGATCGCGATGGTCGAGTCGCCGACGGCGACCTTCTCGGAGTCGCCCAGCGGGATCGGGGCGAGGTTGTCGGGGGCGTTCTTCAGCTTCAGCACGGCCACGTCGTAGCCCTGCGCGCGGCCCACGACCTCCGCGTCGTACGTCTTGCCGTTGGAGAAGGTCGCGGAGAGCGTGCCGCCGTCCGCCGCCGACGCCACCACGTGGTTGTTGGTGACGATGTGGCCTTCCTTGTCGTAGACGAAGCCGGTGCCGGTGCCACCCTCGCCGTCCCGGCCGCCGGACTTCGCCGTGATGGTGACGACGCTCGGCAGGGCCTTGGCGGCGACCGCGGCGACCGTGCCCGGGTCGCGCTTGAAGGAGGACGGGGAGTCGCCGGCGGCGACCGGGGTCGAGCCGGTGGAACCGCCGTCGCGCTGGGTCGCGGCCCAGTAGCCGACGCCGCCGCCGATACCGCCGGCCACCAGGGCGGCCACGAGGACCGCGGCGACCAGACCGCCGCCGCGCTTGCGCCGCGGGGTCTCGGGGACGGGCTGCTGGGGCGCGCCCCAGGCCGGGGTCGTGGGCGGCGCGGGCGGCCAGCCCTCGCCGGGCGCCGCGGCCGGAGCCTGAGCCGGGGCCTGGGCGGCGTAGTGCGGAGCCTGGGCGGGCGCGGGGGCCTGCGCCGGAGGCTCGGGTACGGGTACGGGGGCGGGCGCCGGGGCCTGCTCGGGCGCGGCGGCCGCGGGGGCCGTCGGAAGCTCCTGCGTGGCCGGGGCGGCCTCGACCGGCGGCGCCACGGGGGCCGTCGGGAGCTCCTGCGTGGCCGGGGCCGTGTGGTCCGGGGCCGGGGCCGGGGCCTCCGGAGCGGCCGCTGCCGGAGGAGTCGCGGGGGACGCGGGAGGGGGAGGCGTGGGGGACGCCGCGGGGGTGGACGGGGTCGGCCGGCTCTCCGGAACCCGCGTCCCCTCGTTCTCGGTGCTCACAGCTCTCTCCTCGTTGCACTGCGCGGACGTCGTCAGGGGTGCTGCGGTCAGCTTTTCCCACAACACGTCAGGCCACTGTAAGCCGGAGCTGTGCATCCGCACCCGATTGTTTACTGCGGACATAACGGGCACCCGTACCATGTCGCGGTGACCCACGCATCGCGGCACCCGAGCCGCCTTCCCGTCCAGGTGGTCGCCCACCGCGGAGCCTCCGAGGACGCCCCCGAGCACACCCTGGCCGCGTACGTGAAGGCCATCGAGGACGGCGCGGACGCCCTGGAGTGCGATGTCCGGCTCACCGCCGACGGCCATCTGGTCTGTGTCCACGACCGGCGCGTCAACCGCACCTCCAACGGCCGCGGCGCCGTCTCCGCCCTCGAACTCGCCGACCTCGCCACGCTCGACTTCGGCACCTGGAAGGGACGCGACGAGGCGGGCGAGAGCCCGGACTGGGGCGATCCCGGCGCCACCTCCGTCCTCACCCTCGAACGGCTCCTCGAACTCGTCGCCGACACCGACCGCCGTATCGAGCTCGCCATCGAGACCAAGCACCCCACCCGCTGGGCCGGCCAGGTCGAGGACAAGCTGCTCCAGCTGCTCGACCGCTTCGGCCTCGCCGCGCCGGCCGCGCCCGAGGAGTCGGCCGTCCGCGTCATGAGCTTCTCGGCCCGCTCGCTGCACCGCGTCGCGGAGGCCGCGCCGACGCTGCCGACCGTCTCGCTCACCCAGTTCGTCACCCCGCGGCTGCGCGACGGACGGCTGCCGGCCGGCGCGCGGATCGCCGGCCCGTCGATCCGGATCGTGCGTCACCACCCGGCCGTGATCCTGCGCTTGCGGCAGGCGGGCCACCAGATCCACGTGTGGACGGTGGACGAACCGGAGGACGTCGAGCTGTGCGTACGGCTCGGGGTCGACGGGATCATCACCAACCGCCCGAAGCAGGTGCTGACGCAGCTCGGCCGCCTGTAGAGCCTGCCGCCCCGGCCCGAATTTCGCGTTTTCTTCGGACCGGTCCCGGACCGGCTCCAAGCCCCTCTTCACCCCCTTTGCCCCAGCAGCCACACGGGTACGGGGTGTGCCCCGGCGCGTTCGGGACGTACGCGATCGTCACGAGTGCGCCACCCTGGCATTACTGGCCGGTTTCCGGCCCAGGCCATCGGGGCATCCACACCGTGGCGTGGGGCAAAGGAGGTCTCGGGGGTGGCGTTGATGGTGGCACAGGCAGTGCCCACGTCGTCGAGCATGGCCGTTCCTCATGGTCCTGCGGGCGTGAGCCAGGCACGGCATCGGATGCGGGAGCAGCTGAATCGCAGCGGAATGGCCGAATCGGTCGTCGACGACGCGGTGCTGATCCTTTCGGAGCTGTTGAGCAACGCGTATCGCCATGGCAGGCCGCTGGGCCGGGCGGACGTCGGCGAGGGTGACGTCCGCGCCGCGTGGAGCATCGACCGCGCGGGCGGTCTCCTGGTCGAGGTGACGGACGGCGGCGGTCCGACCCGCCCGGTCCCCGCCACGCCCTCGGTCACCGCGCACGGCGGCCGCGGGCTGAACATCATCGGAGCGCTCGCGCAGGACTGGGGCGTACGGGACAGCGCGACGGGCGAGGTCACGGTCTGGGTCCGGGTCACCGAGGGCCATCGCCGCGAGGACTTCGCGGCGCGGGTCGGCGGCGGCTCCGGTCTCGGTTTCGGGTTCCTCGACGCGTACGACGATCTGGAATGACTCCGGCCTGACCGGGCTTTCGGGCGGTGGTCCGCTACGGACCGCCGCCTCGGCCGTCTCCCTGTCCGTACGGCGGGGAAAGGGGCGTCGGAGGACACCGGGCGACTAGGCTCGCGGCCGAACACTGGATCGCCGCGATCGGGAGAAAGCCCACCATGGCCAAGAAGCGCCCCCAGACGAAGCCCGGCAAGGCCGGTCAGGCCCAGCTCGCCGACGGGGAGATCCCGGTCGTCGGCGCGCGCGAGCCGTGTCCGTGCGGTTCGGGCCGCCGCTACAAGGCGTGTCACGGACGGGCCGCCGCGCACGCCGTGGCCGAGCTCGTGCAGCGCCCGTTCGAGGGCCTGCCCGGCGAGTGCGACTGGGTCGCGCTGCGCGAGCTGGTGCCCGCCGCGACCGTACCGCTCACCCTCAAGGGCGGGCTGCCCGAGGGCGTCCCGTCGGTGACCCTGGCGACGGTGCTGCCGATGGCGTGGCCCGCGCTGCGCCGCGACGACGGCTCCGTGCTGCTCGCGCTGCAGAACGACTCGTCCACCGGCGACCTCGGCCGCGACCTCGCCGACACCCTGGAGCGCGCCCTGGTGGCCGAGCCGGGGACGCCGGTCACCGCGCGCCGCGTGGCCGCGGAGGGTCCGCGGCTGTCGGATCTGCTCGACCCGAACAGCGATTTTGCGCCTGAAGTGCACACCGGATTCGAATTCTGGATTCCGGAGTCCTCGGACAATTCCAGCCCCGAGGTCACCGCCTCCCTGGAGCGCGCGAACGCCGCCGCCATCCCCACCGTGAAGCTGGCCTCGGTCGACGCCGCGTACTGGTGCGAGACCCCGGACAAGAACCATCTGCGCTGGGTCATGCCGTACCCGGAGGAGAAGCTGCTCGACGCGCTGGCCCGGCTCCAGGCCGCCGGCACCTCCTCGCTCGGCGCGGACACCCGGCTCGTCGGCTCCTTCCGGGCCCACGGTCTGACCGTTCCGGTCTGGGATCTGCCGACCTCGATGACGGCGGAGGACTGCGAGAAGCCGGCGGCCGAGTTCGCCGAGCGGCTCACCGCGGCGCTCGCCGCTGACGCCCCGCTCACCGTCGAGGAGCGCCGGGCGCGTGGCGGTCTCACCAACCGTCAGGTGACGCTCAGCTGATACCCCAGGCGGTATCCGTGACTGACAGACCAGCCAGTCGGTGACGTCCGCCACACGTTCTCGCCGGATGGGCTAAATCCCTGTCCGAATAACCGAGATCGAATTTGCGAACGGCCAATCTCTTGTTACCGTTCTGGAAGCCCGGTCGCTGGTGCATCCCCCGTCGCCAGCGATCGGGCCTTTCCATGCCCTGAGCCGCGCGCCCGTGCTGCGCGCGAAGCCGTACAGGGCTCAACTACCCTCCGTCTCCACGCTGTTGCTCCCCGAACGCAGCAGCAGTGGGGTGCTGTCGCCCTCCCCCGATCCGGCGAATTCCGCGACTGCCGAAAACCCCGTACCCGCGCTCTCTTCCGGCGGTTCCATTGGCGTCTGGCACGTTCCCGGTTCGTCGCGCGCCTCGATCGCGCAGCGCACCTGAACGGTCCGGCCGGCGGGCGCGAGAAAGGTGAGGACGGCGTCCAGTTCCCGTCCCGTGGCGTTGCGGTAGTACGTCCGCGCGCGGATGCCGGCGGCCTCGCTCACCACGCACGTCTGTGCCTCGACACCGTCGGGGGAGGAGAGTTCGGGCCCGCAGCGCGTGACCGTGGAGGACGGACTCGCGGGGGGCGCACTCGCGAGGGACGCACGCGCGGGGGACGGGCGCGCGGGGACGGGCGCGCGGGGACGGGCGCGCGACCGTGGGACTCCCGAGCGACGGGAGTACGGGAGCGGGGGACACGGGAGCCGGATGTACTGGCTCGGGTGCGGACGGCACGCCCTCCGCGACGGCCGCCGGGGCGGGCTCCGCCGCCGGGCCGGCCGTCGCCATGACCGGCACCAGGACGGCGACCGGGACCACGAGTCCGAGCGCCAGCGCGCGCAGCGCCGTCGGAGTCACGCGCCTGTGCCTCATACGACGGCCCATCTGTTCACCGGGATGCTCTCCCGGTGAACATATCGGCGCCCGCCCGGCTCCCGGCCGGGCGCGCACACGCCGTCCCGGGATACCGGGACGTCCTCACCCGTTCGGGTGAGGGGACGGCAGAGAGGGTACGAGGGTCAGTACGCCAGCCGGCTGCCGCCGCCCGGCATGCTCGAACTCGCCTCGACGAGCGCGTCCAGGACCGCCTCCACGTCCGGCAGCCAGGGCCGCCCGGATCCCTCCGGCGCCGAAGACCCGCCCTCGTCCCGGCCGTCCCGAGCCGGGTCGGCGTCGTCGGCCGGATCCGGGAGCGGCTCCCGCTCCCAGCGGACCTGTCCGGTCCCGGTGACCGAGGGCGGCAGCGGCAGATAGCCGCCGTCGCCGTGGAAGCGCAGCGAACTGGGCACACCGTCCTTCGCGTAGAGGAGTTCGCCGAGCCGTTCGAGGCGGTACGGGGCGACGAGGATCGCCCAGCGGGTGGGCGTCGCCACCACCGGGCCGAGCCGCAGGCCCCGTGCGTCGAGCGCGGCGAGGGCACGGACGCCCGCGACGGCCGGCAGGCTCACCGCGCACGGGGCGCGGCCGCCGGTGGCGAGCAGCACCGGGGCGTCCGGGCGGCTGTCCCACCACCAGCCGATCATGCGGGCGTCGGTGGTGGCCGCGAGCAGCTCCGGGTCGTGCGGGTGCGCGCCGGGCACCACGCACTCGGGGTCGGGGCAGGCGCAGGACACGACGCCGCCGGGGCCCGCCGCCCGTCCCGGATCCGCCCCGGGGTCCGCATCCAAACGGGCGCCCTTCACGCGAACACGCGTACGCAGAAAGCCCGTCGTCCGTACCTCTCCTGTCCGCAGTCCCACACTCGGCAGCACCGGCCAGCCCCAGGCCGCGCACCGGAGCGCCTCGGCACGGCGCGCCGCGCCGTCGCCCTCCTGGCCACCGTCTCCTCGCGCGCCGTCCGCGCCGCGGCTCACGCCGCTCGCGCTTCCCGCGCCGCGCGCGCCGCTCGTCCTGCCCTCGCCGCTCCCGGTACCCGTTTCGCGCTGGTCACGCCGGAACCGGAGCCTGCGTCGCCTTCCGAGGATCTCGCGCATGAGCGCTCGTTCCTTTCGTTGAACGCCGAATCCACATCACAACACCACGTACACGTGCACAGCCGAGTGCACGGATCTTCGCTGTTCGTACGAGCTGCGCCCGGTCTCACGAGCATCACGAGCTCCGAGCCCATGCGCGCTTCCGGCGGTCGGGCGGTCGTTCCAGGCGGTCGGTCCTGCCGGAACACGTTCCCCGCCACTCGGGGTAAGGGTGCGGCCTGCGGTGATGAGGACGCTCGGGTTCCGCGTCCGTGTCCAGGGGCGTCTCCAACTGCCCCTGCCCGTCACCGATTACGTACCCGTCACGCTTGAAATGACGCGCTTTCAAACGACGCCAGTCGACCGCAAATGGTGCACACCGGGGGCAATTTTCGGCCAACTTCCCCTGAGTTTCAACCCTCTCGTCACGCCTCACGGACACCAGAAGTCCCCACGTGACGATGCTGGACATGCCTCTACATGTGCGTGTAGATGTGGGTCTGTGGATAGCTGAGCAGAATGACTTGGGGGTTTGCGATGCTATTGCAGCAAATGAGCTGGTCGGAAAGACCAGTGCCATGAGTACGCCTCGCGCGCCGAAAGTGGCCGGAATCGATTCCGCCGTTCCCGCTCCCCCGCACACTGCGGAGCCCGTCGGCGCGCCACTCCCCCCACCGCTCCCCGGCGGGCCGCCGTCCGCCGCCGGAACCCTCTCCGGTGACGGTCCGCTCCAGGACCGGCTGGCCGGCTGGGTCTCGGATCTCACCCTGCTCCACGACCTCACCGAGGCCCTGATCCGCACGGCCTCCCTCGACGACGCGCTGCGCGAACTGCTGCGCGCCGGCGCCTCCCTCGTCGGCGCCCGCCGCGGCATGGCCGTCCTCGAACCCGCCGACGGTCTCGGCCCGGCCAGCACCATCGGCCTCGGTCTGGCCCACGCGGACCTCGGCACCATCGAGACCGTGCCGCGCGACGTCACCTCGTACGGCCGCATCCTCGACGGGCTCGACCCGCTGCCCGAAGGCGCCCTGCCCCGCCCGATCGCCGTCCCCGACCTGCGCTCCGCACGGGATCTCGACCCGCGGCACCGCGAGGTCGCCGCCCGCCTCGGCTACGCCGCCAGCTACGCGCTGCCGCTCGCCACCCAGGACACCGGCACGCTCGGCGCCGCCGTCTGGCTGTACGACGAACCCGCCGAGCCCGCCGAACGCCAGCGCCATCTCGTCGGTCTGTACGGCGGACTCGCCACCGCGCACCTCGGCCGTCTCCTCGAAGTCGAGCGCGCCCGCGCCCACTCCACCGCCCTCGCCGAGGAACTCCTGCCCCACCGGCTCCCCCTGGTGCCCGGCGTCCAGCTCGCCGTCCGGCACCGCGGCGGCGGCGCGCGGAACGGCGGAGCACACGGCGGCGGAACACACGGCGGTGGAGCGCCCGGCGGCGGCGACTGGTTCGACGCGCTGCCGCTGCCCGAGGGCGGGCTCGGGCTCGCCGTCGGCTCCGTCAGCGGCGGCGGACCGGGCGCGCTGGCCGCGAAGGGACGGCTGCGCGCCTCCCTGCGCGCGTACGCCGTGATGGAGGGCGAGGATCCGGTCGCCGTCCTGTCCGACCTGGAACTGCTGCTGCGGCTCACCGAGCCGGCCCGCTCGGCCACCGCGCTCTTCGCCTACTGCGAGCCGCGGGCCCGCCGGATCCTCCTCGCCGGCGCCGGCCACGCGCCGCCGCTGCTCGTCGGCGCCCACCGCACCGAGTTCGTGGAGACCTCGCTGTCCGCCCCGCTCGGCATGCTCGCCTGCTGGGAGGCGCCGAGCGTGGAGCTGTCGCCCGCGCCCGGAGAAACGGTGCTGCTCTACACCGACGGGCTGCTGCGCCGTACCGGCGACGACACCGACCGGGCCTTCGCGCGGCTGCACGCGGCGGCCGCGAGCGTGCCGAAGGCGGACCGGGCCGACCCGGGCGCGGTCGCCGACCACGTCCTGCGGACCGTCCTGCCCGAGGGCCGGCGCCCGGGCGCGGAGGGCGTGGCCGGTGGGGCCGGCGAGGGCGACGATGTCGTGCTGCTCGCCGCCCGCTTCGAGTGACGCACGGCGCGAACCATGCGGCATAGAGCCGCATCAACGGCATAGAGCGCACGGGTTGGCATATGCCGGACGTCAACAGGTTGTGCGCACCCCGCGAGCGCTGCGTGACCACCGCGTGAGAACCGTCACCGCCGACAAACAGGCCGCCGCGCGGTAACAGGTCTTCCGCCTCTGGACCCCCTTCCGCACGACCGTACGATGGTGATGGTTCAGAGTCGTACCAAAAGGAGGCAGACCCGTGGCCGAAGAGCTCACGACGGACACCCCGGAGACCCCGGAGCAGTCCGAAGAGCAGGCGATCAAGCAGCGCAAGAACGGCCTGTACCCGGGCGTCTCCGACGAGCTGGCCGAGAACATGCAGTCCGGCTGGGCCGACACCGAGCTCCACGGTCTCGAGCCGATCGCCCAGGCCGCGCACACCGCCGCCCGCCGCGCCGCGCTGTCCGCCCGCTTCCCGGGCCAGCGCCTGGTGATCCCGGCCGGCAACCTCAAGACCCGGTCCAACGACACCGAGTACGCCTTCCGCGCCTCCACCGAGTACGCGTACCTCACGGGCGACCAGACGCAGGACGGCGTGCTCGTCCTGGAGCCGGTCGTCGGCGAGGACCGCCACGAGGCGACGATCTACCTGCTGCCGCGCTCGAACCGCGAGAACGGCGAGTTCTGGCTCGACGGCCAGGGCGAGCTGTGGGTCGGCCGCCGCCACTCCCTCGCCGAGGCGGAGCAGCTGCTCGGCCTTCCGGCGAAGGACGTCCGCGAGCTGCCCGCGCACCTCGCCGAGGCCACCGGCCCGGTCCGCAACGTCCGCGGCCACGACGCCGGCATCGAGGCCGCGCTGGCCGACAAGGTCACCGCCGAGCAGGACGAGGAGCTGCGGGTCTTCCTTTCCGAGGCCCGCCTCGTGAAGGACGCGTTCGAGGTCGCCGAGCTGCAGAAGGCCTGCGACGCCACCGCCCGCGGTTTCGAGGACGTCGTCAAGGTCCTCGACAAGGCCCAGGCCACCAGCGAGCGCTACATCGAGGGCACCTTCTTCCTGCGCGCCCGCGTCGAGGGCAACGACGTCGGCTACGGCACCATCGCCGCCTCCGGCCCGCACGCCTGCACCCTGCACTGGGTCCGCAACGACGGCCCGGTCCGCGCCGGCGACCTGCTGCTCTTCGACGCCGGTGTGGAGACCAACGAGCTCTACACCGCCGATGTCACCCGCACGCTGCCGATCAGCGGCACGTTCACCGACATCCAGCGCAAGATCTACGACGCCGTGTACGAGGCGCAGGAGGCGGGCATCGCCGCGGTGAAGCCCGGCGCCCACTACCGCGACTTCCACGACGCCGCGCAGCGCGTGCTCACCGAGAAGCTCGTCGAGTGGGGCCTCGTCGAGGGCCCGGTCGACCGTGTCCTGGAGCTGGGCCTCCAGCGCCGCTGGACCCTGCACGGCACCGGTCACATGCTCGGCATGGACGTCCACGACTGCGCCGCCGCGCGCACCGAGACGTACGTCGACGCGACGCTGGAGCCGGGCATGTGCCTGACCGTCGAGCCGGGTCTGTACTTCCAGGCCGACGACCTGACCGTGCCGGAGGAGTACCGGGGCATCGGCGTCCGGATCGAGGACGACATCCTCGTCACGGCCGACGGCAACCGGAACCTCTCGGAGACGCTGCCGCGCACCTCCGCGGACGTCGAGGCGTGGATGGCCGGCCTCCAGGGCTGATCCTTCTTTTTGTGCCTCGGTTCTCCTCCGGGGCGCGTCGGGGCGAGCCCGTACCCCTCTGCGGCGGCAGGCACACGGCCCGCCCGTGCCGATCAGGCATGGGCGGGCCTTCGCGTTTCCCGGCGCCGTGTCAGGCGAGCGCGAGCGGAGCGTCCGCCCGCCATTTGACGATCTTGTCGAAGCTGACCAGCGCGCCGCCCCGGCCCGTCCGCCCGAAGTGGACGTGGTCGGCCAGCTCCTCGATCAGCCGCAGCCCCCGTCCGCTCTCCGCGTCCGGGGCCGCGGGCGCCGGCAGCCACCCGCGCGAGCGGCCCGGGGCCCCCGGGAAGCCCGGCCCGGAGTCCGCCACCTCGATCCGGCAGGTCTCCCCGTCGAGATAGGCGGTGACCCGGTACTCCTCGCCGGCGCGCGGCGCGCCCACGGTCCCGTTCAGGGGACGGCCGCCGTGCTCGACGGCGTTCGCGCACGCCTCCGTCAGGGCGACCGACAGCTCGTACGAGACGTCCGGGTCGACGCCCGCCGTCTCCATCGCCCCGAGCAGCAGCCGCCGGGCGAGCGGCACGCTCGCGGCATCGCGCCGCAGATGGAAGGACCACCAGATGCTCATGCTCCAGCCTCCTGGCTGCGGCTCGACATGCTGCGGCACGACATACCGATACGTATTGCCGAACGGAACCCTCCGTAAGCACGCGGGGGGACGAAGTCCGCTCGTCCGGCGGATTCCCGCGCGCTCCGCCCCGGTGTATGGCGGAGCGAACCGCCCGAGGACGACGCAAGAGTGACCTTCCGGACCTGCCGTATCGGTGGGAGGTGCCTGGTGCGATGATGGCCCCGCCATGTCTGCCCCCGCGCTCGCGCCACGCATGCTGAGGGCCGCGGTGTTCACCGCGGTCTGTGTCGTGCTGGGCGCGCTCGGCCACGCGCTGGCCGCCTGCGCGGGCATCGCGGCCTGGTCGCTGATCGCCGGACTGCTCGGCGTCTTCGGGGTCACCGTCCTCTTCACCGGCCGGGAACGCTCCCTGCCGAGCGTCGTCGGCGCCCTCACCGTGGGGCAGCTCGCCCTGCACGCCCTGTTCGGCCTCGGGCAGCGCCCGCTCGGCCAGGGCACCGGGACCGGAACGGGGGCGAACGACGCGCTCGTTCGGCTCGCCGCCACCCTGGTCTGCGGACGCGGCGCCGTCCACCTGAGCCCCGCCGAGGCCGCCCGGATCGTCGGCGACGCCGGCATCGGCCCGTTCGGTTCCGGGGCCGCGACCGGCGCGACAGGCACCGGGGCGATGACCGGCGGGGCGACGACCGGCGGGGTGAACCCGCACCTGGCCCACGCCATGGGCGCGGCCGACCCGGCCGCCGGACTGCTCCCGAGCCTGCCCATGCTGCTCGGCCACCTGCTCGCCGCGCTGGCCACCGGCTGGCTGCTGCGCCGCGGCGACCTGGCCCTCGGCCGGCTCGTGCGGCTGTCCGCGGAGGGCGCCGCCGGGGTCGCGGGCTGCGCGCTCGTCCGTTCGCTGCGCGCCGCGCTCTCCTTCGTACGGGCCCTGCTCGCCGGTCTGCCGGCCGCTCCGGCCACCGGTCCGCGCGGCCCCGCCCGTACCTCCTTCGACTCCTCGCCGCCGCCCGTGGTGGTGGCCCTCGCGGACACGGTGATCCGCCGCGGCCCACCGGCCGCCGCCCGCTGCGCGCTCGCGCTCGCAGCCTGACGCGGTCCGCTCCAGCGCCTCGGCGACGTCCCACGGGACGGGGAGTGGGACCGCGGACGTCCCCGCATCCGCGGGGACATCCCCCTCTCCCGTATCCCGTTCCCTCCGTCGAGTGGAGTCCTTCCATGAGCACAGCTCTGTCCCGGGCCGTCCTGAACCGGACCGTTCTGTCCCGTATCGCCATCGCCGGCGGTGTCGCCGCCTCCTCCGTCCTGCTGCTGTCCGGCACCGCCTCCGCGCACGTCGGCGTGCAGCCGCAGGGCGAGGCCGCCCAGGGCGGGTACGCGACCGTCAACGTGAAGGTCCCGAACGAGCGCGACGACGCCTCCACCGTCAAGGTCGAGATCAACTTCCCGGCCGACCACCCGCTGGCCTCCGTGATGCCGCAGCCGGTCCCCGGCTGGAAGATCGACGTCACCCGGTCCAAGCTCGCCAAGCCGCTGGAGCTGCACGGCAAGAAGATCACCGACGCCGTCACCAAGGTCACCTGGACCGCGGACGGTTCGAAGATCGGCCCCGGCCAGTTCCAGCAGTTCCCGCTCTCCCTCGGCCAGCTCCCCGAGGACACCGACCGGCTCGTCCTCAAGGCCCTCCAGACGTACGACAACAAGCAGGTCGTGCGCTGGATCGAGGAGCCCGCGGACGGCGCGGCGGAGCCCGAGAACCCGGCTCCGGTCCTGAAGCTGTCGGCCCCGGCCGACGGCGGGCACGGCGCCGCGGCCGCCGGCGCGAAGCCCGGGGCCACCGCCGCGGACAAGGCCGGCGAGAAGGACGACGCCGGCCGCCAGGAGACCGCCGCCTCCGAGACGTCGAGCACCGACGCCACGGCCCGCGTGCTCGGTGTCGTCGGCATCCTCGTCGGGATCGCCGGAGTCGCCTTCGGCCTCCTGGCCGGGCGCCGCCGCTCGGCCTGACGCTCATCCCCGAACCGAAAGACGCACATGTCCGACAAGACACCACCGGCCGTCAAGGCGGCCGGAAGCGCAGGAAACGCGGGAAGCGCCGGGGGCTCCGGCGGCGGCGAGGGCCGCCGCCCGGGCCGTCGCGCCCCGCTGATCATCGCCGTGGTGGCGATCGCCGCCGCCATCGGCATCACGGCGGTCGTCGGCTCCGACGGCGGTGACGACAAGAAAACCGACGCCACGGCCAGCGGCGTCACCCAGATCACCGGCGGCAGCGACCCCGACAAGGCGGGCACCGCCCTCGACCGGCCGTTCGCCAAGCCCGACCTGGTCCTCACGGACACCCAGGGCAAGAGCTTCGACCTGCGCGAGCGGACCAAGGGCAAGGCGACGCTCGTCTACTTCGGCTACACCCACTGCCCCGACGTCTGCCCGATGACGATGAGCAACATCGCCATCGCGCGCAAGCAGCTCCCCAAGGCCGACCAGGACAAGCTCCAGGTCGTCTTCGTCACCACCGACCCCGAACGCGACACCGCCGCCGAACTCGGCAAGTGGCTGCCCGCCGCCGGGGACCCCTCGTTCATCGGGCTCACCGGTGACTTCCCGGCCATCCAGGCCGGCGCCCGGTCCATCGGCATCGGCATCGACCCGGCCACGAAGGACAAGAACGGCAACGTCGTCTCCATGCATGGAGCGCAGGTGATCGCTTTCTCGCCGACCACCGACCAGGGCTACGTCCTGTACGGCGAGAACACCAGCTCCGACGACTACGCCAAAGACCTGCCGAAGCTCATCAAGGGAGAGACCCCGTGAACCGCCGCACCACCAGCCTGTCCGCCTTCTCCGCCATAGCCGTCGCCGCCGCGCTCACCCTGACCGGCTGCTCCTCGGACTCCGGCTCGGACGCTCCGGCGAAGGCCGACGCCGGCAAGCCGCAGCTGAAGGTCAGCGGCGCGTTCATGCCCCAGCCCGTGATGGACATGGCCGGCGGCTTCCTCACCATCACCAACACCGGGGACACCGCCGACAAGCTCACGTCGGTCACCAGTGTCATCTCGGACGACGTCTCGCTCCACGAGACCAAGAACCAGAAGATGCAGCCGGTGAAGTCCTTCGACGTCCCCGCCAACGGCGAGCTGAAGCTCGAACGCGGGGGCAACCACATCATGTTCATGCAGCTGAAGCAGAAGCCCAAGCAGGGCGAGAAGGTCGCCATCGAGCTGCACTTCGAGAAGTCCGACGCCATCAAGGTCGACCTCCCGGTCGAGGCGCCCAACCACAACCCGAAGCAGCACTGAGCCCTGTGAGGGAGTGACCCACCCATGCTGACCACCGCCCCGCGCCTCGGGCCGGCTCTCGCCCGGCTGCTGCTCGTCGTCGCCGCGCTCCTGGGCACGCTGCTCGCCACGGCGGGCCCCGCGTCCGCGCACGCGGCGCTGACCGGCAGCGACCCGCAGGACGGGGCGGTGATCGCCACCGCCCCCAAGGAGGTCAACCTCACCTTCTCCGAGCAGGTCGCCATGAGCGACGACTCCCTCCGGGTACTCGACCCGGCGGGCAAGCGTGTCGACACCGGCGAGATCCGCGACCTGTGCAGCAACTCGACCGTCCGCTACGGGGTCGCCCTGCTGCCCGGCCTGCCCGACGGCACCTACACCGTGGCCTGGCAGACCGTCTCGGCCGACAGCCATCCGATCTCCGGCGCCTTCACCTTCTCCGTCGGCGCCCCCTCGAAGACCGCCGTCTCCCTCCCCGACACGGCGGTGGGCGGCGGACTCGTCGGCGCGCTGTACGGGATCGCGCGCTACCTCGCGTACGCCGGCTTCGTCGTCCTCGTCGGCGGCGGCGCCTTCGTCCTGGCCTGCTGGCCGGGCGGCGCGGCCGTACGGCCCGTACAGAAGCTGGTGGTCCGCGGCTGGCTCACGCTGACCGCCGCCACCCTGGCCCTGCTGCTCCTACGGCACCCGTACACCCGTACCGGCAGGCTCGCCGACGTCTTCGACCTGGGCGGGCTGCGGGCCGTCCTGGAGACCAAGACCGGGGCCGCGCTCTCCTCGCGGCTGCTGCTGCTCGGCGCGGCGGCGCTGTTCGTGGCCGTGCTGTTCGGCGCGTATGCCCGGCGGCGCGAGGAGGCGGACCACCGCGACCTCACCTTCGGGCTCGCCCTCGGCGGGACCGTGGTCGCCGCCGGTGTCGCCGGGACCTGGGCCCTCGCCGAGCACGCCTCGACCGGGCTCCAGCCGGGCATCGCCATGCCCGTCGACATCCTGCACCTGCTGGCCGTCGCGGTCTGGCTGGGCGGCCTGGCCACGCTGCTCGTGGCACTCCACCGCGCTCCGGCCGCCCTCGGCCGGGCGGCGGTCGAGCGCTACTCGACGCTCGCGTTCGGCGCGGTCGTCGTCCTCGCCGCCACCGGGATCTACCAGTCCTGGCGGCAGGTGGGCACCTGGTCGGCGCTGACCGGCACCCGGTACGGGCAGCTGCTCCTGGTCAAGGCCGGTCTGGTCGCCGTCCTCCTGGGCATCGGCTGGATATCGCGGCGCTGGGTCCGGCGCCTCGGGGAACCGGCCCCGGCCGGAGACGGGACCGGGGCCGCGGCGGGAAGCGATGCCGAGGCCACCGGCGAGGAGCCGACGGATGTCGTCGAAGCGGACGAGGCCGCCGAGGCCGCCGAGGTGGACGCCGAGCGGGCCGAGCAGCTCGCCCGGCAGCGGGCCGCCGTCGCCACCGCCCGCCGGAAGAAGGAGCGGGACGCCGACCCCGAACGGTCCGGACTGCGCCGCTCGGTGCTCACCGAGGCCTCCGTCGCCGTCGTCCTGCTCGCCGTGACGACCGTCCTGACCTCCACCGAACCCGCCCGTACCGAGGAGGAGGCGGGCCCGGCCCGGACCGCGGCCGGCGCCCCCGCCGTCCCGAACCGTCCCGTCGACGTCCGGCTGCCCTTCGACACGGGCGGCGCGAACGGCAAGGGCACCGTGCAGCTCACCCTCGACCCCGGCCGTACGGGGGCCAACGCGCTGCACATCTATGTCGTACGGCCCGACGGGAGTGCCCTGGACGTCCCGGAGGTGAAGGTCGCCTTCACTCTGACGGCCAAGGGCATCGGCCCGCTCCCGGTCGTGCCCGACCGCATCCAGACCGGCCACTGGAGCGCGTCCGGCGTCCAGTTGCCGATGCCGGGCGAGTGGCTGATGCGGGTGACGGTCCGTACCTCCGATATCGACCAGACCACCATCGAGAAGAACGTGAAGATCGGCTGACCCGTGAGCAAGCCCAAAAGAACGCCTGTGAGCACGCCTGTGAACACGTCCGACGACACCCCTGGGAACGACGGCACCACCGTGGAGATGTCCCGGCGCCGGGTGCTCGGCACCCTCGGCGCGGCCGGGGCCGGCGGCCTGGTGGTCGGCGCGGTCAGCGGCGCCGGCATCGCCTCGGCCGTCTCGGGGGAGAGCGCCCCCAGTGCGCCCGCCCTCACGACGGTCGGGTCGACCGAGGTGATGTTTCACGGGAAACATCAAGCGGGGATCACCACGCCGCTGCAGTCCCGCGGCCATCTGATCGCCTTCGACCTCGTGCCGGGCGCGGGGCGCAAGGAGGCCGCCGCGCTGCTGCGCCGCTGGTCGACGACGGCCGGGACGCTGATGGAGGGCAAGCCGGCGAACGGCGCCGACACGGACATCTCGCTGGACGCCGGCCCTTCCTCCCTGACGCTGACGTTCGGCTTCGGCCGTACCTTCTTCGACCGCACCGGGCTCACCGCCCGCCGTCCCGCGCAGCTCGACCCGCTGCCCGCCTTCTCCTCCGACGTCCTCGACCCCAAGCGGTCGGAGGGCGATCTGTGGGTGCAGATCGGCGCGGACGACGCGCTCGTCGCCTTCCACGCGCTGCGCGCCGTCCAGAAGGACGCGGCCGGGGCGGCCCGGGTGCGCTGGCAGATGAACGGTTTCAACCGCTCGGCCGGCGCCACCGCCAAGCCGATGACCGCCCGGAACCTGATGGGCCAGGTCGACGGCACCAACAACCCCGTCCCCGCCCAGTCCAGCTTCGACCAGCGGATCTTCGTCCCCGACGGCGCGTCCGGCGCCCAGGCGTGGATGGCGGGCGGCTCCTACGCGGTCGTCCGGCGGATCCGGATGCTGCTCGACGACTGGGAGGGGCTGAGCCGGCCGGAGCAGGAGCAGGTGATCGGCCGGCGGAAGTCGGACGGCGCGCCGCTCTCCGGCGGCTCGGAGACGACCCCGCTCGATCTGAACAAGCTCGGCGCGGACGGCAAGACCGTCATCCCGAACAACGCGCACTCCCGGATTTCCGCCCCCGCACAAAATGGCGGGGCGGCGATGCTGCGCCGTCCGTTCTCGTACCACGACGGGATCGGGGCGGACGGGACGCCGGACGCCGGACTGCTGTTCATCGCCTGGCAGGCGGACCCGCTGCGCGGCTTCGTGCCGGTGCAGCGCAAGCTCGACCGGGGCGACGCGCTGTCCGCGTTCATCCGGCACGAGACGAGCGGTCTGTTCGCGGCGCCGGGCGGACCGGCGACGGGCGAGTACGTGGGACAGCGGCTCCTGGAGGCGTAGTCCCCAGGTGATCGTGCACGGTCCCGGCAGGCCGCCGGGACCGGGTGCCAAGGCGTGGACGGGCCCCGGGACCGGGGCCCGCTGCCGTTAGGGTGACTCGCATGTCAGCCACCCGGTATACGTATCTCGGTCCCGAAGGCACGTTCACGGAGGCCGCGTTGCGCACGCTGCCCGAGGCCGCGACGCGGGTGCTCGTCCCGATGGTCTCGGTGCCGGCCGCGCTGGACGCCGTACGCAACGGGGAGGCGGCCGCGGCGCTCGTCCCGATCGAGAACTCGGTCGAGGGCGGGGTGACCGCGACCCTGGACGAGCTGGCGTCCGGCGAGCCGCTGATGATCTACCGCGAGGTGCTGCTGCCGATCGCGTTCGCGCTGCTCGTACGGCCCGGGACGAAGCTCTCGGAGATCAAGACGGTCACCGGGCACCCGGTCGCCCAGCCGCAGGTGCGGAACTGGCTGCGGGCCCATCTGCCGGACGCGGTGTGGGAGTCGGCCGCCTCCAACGCGGACGGGGCCCGGCTGGTGCAGGAGGGCCGGTTCGACGCGGCCTTCGCGGGCGAGTTCGCGGCGGCGACGTACGGCCTCGAACCCCTGGTCACCGAGATCCACGACGCCGAGAACGCCGAGACGCGCTTCGTACTCGTGGGCCGGCCGGCCCGCCCGGCGGCGCCGACGGGCGCCGACAAGACCTCGGTGGTGCTGTGGCTCGGCGACGACCACCCGGGTGCCCTGCTCGAACTCCTCCAGGAATTCGCGGTCCGCGGGGTCAACCTGATGCTGATCCAGTCCCGTCCGACGGGCGCGGGCATCGGCAACTACTGCTTCGCCGTCGACGCCGAGGGCCACATTTCCGACCGCCGGGTCGGGGAGGCGCTGATGGGGCTGAAGCGCATGTGCCCGAAGGTGCGTTTCCTCGGCTCGTATCCGCGGGCGGGCGTCGAGGCCGGGGATCTGCCGCCGCTGCGGCGCGGGACCTCGGACACCGCGTTCACGGCGGCCTCGGACTGGCTGGCGCGCGCGCAGGACGGCCGGGCCTGAAACCGGGGCCGGAGGGCCGAGAGCGAAGGCCGGGGGCGTGTTCCCCAGCTCACCTCTAGTTATCCACAGGGACACACCTCGACCTGGGGATAAGTCGACTTGCTTACACAGTCATCACCACCCCCTCCAGCCTCACCCCCGGCCGCTCCGAGCCGCCCCTTCATCCCCTATTTTCCCTGTTCGGAGCCCATTTCCTCCGGTCAAAACCTTTCCCCGACCGCGAAACCGAGGAATTCCTCCACCCGATCGCCCCCTTCCCTCGTCCACAGATTTCCCGCACAGCCTGTGGATAACTTGAGCGGGGTGGGGAGGGCGGCGCGGCTCCGCCCCGCCCGGAAGTCCGAATAGGGAAAGGAAAGAAAGAAATCAATTCGGGCAAAACGCCATAGAACTCCCTTTTATGGAGGGCGACGCTCCCGGCCGCACCGGTAGCCTGGTGGGGTGATTGACCTTCGCCTGCTCCGTGAGGACCCCGACCGTGTTCGCGCCTCCCAGCGCGCCCGTGGAGAGGACGTCGACCTCGTCGACGCCCTGCTCTCCGCCGATGAGCGGCGCAGGTCGTCCGGCGTCCGCTTCGACGAGCTCCGTTCCGAGCAGAAGGCGCTCGGCAAGCTCATCCCCAAGGCCACTCCCGAAGAACGGTCCGAACTGCTGCGCAAGGCCGAGCAGCTGAAGACCGACGTGAAGGCCGCCGAGGCCGAGCAGAACGAGGCTGACGAGACGGCCCGCACGCTGCTGCTCCAGATCGGCAACCTCGTCCACACCGACGTCCCCGTCGGCGGCGAGGAGGACTTCGTCGTCCTCGAGACGCACGGCACGATCCGCGACTTCGCCGCCGAGGGCTTCGAGCCCAAGGACCACCTGGAGCTCGGCGAGGCGCTGGGCGCCATCGACGTCGAGCGCGGCGCCAAGGTCTCCGGCTCGCGCTTCTACTACCTGACCGGCGTCGGCGCCCTGCTGGAGCTCGCGCTCGTCAACGCGGCGATCGCCCAGGCCACCGAGGCCGGCTTCACCCCGATGCTCACCCCGGCGCTGGTCCGCCCGCGCGCCATGGAGGGCACCGGCTTCCTCGGCCAGGCCGCCGAGAACGTGTACCACCTGGAGAAGGACGACTTCTACCTGGTCGGTACGTCCGAGGTGCCGCTCGCCGCGTACCACATGGACGAGATCATCGAGGCCGACAAGCTGCCGCTGCGCTACGCCGGCTTCTCGCCGTGCTTCCGCCGCGAGGCCGGCACGTACGGCAAGGACACCCGCGGCATCTTCCGCGTCCACCAGTTCGACAAGGTCGAGATGTTCTCGTACGTCGCGCCGGAGGACGCCGAGGCCGAGCACCGCCGGCTCCTGGAGTGGGAGAAGCAGTGGCTCACCTCCCTGGAGCTGCCCTTCCAGGTCATCGACGTCGCCACCGGCGACCTCGGCGCCTCCGCCTCGCGCAAGTTCGACTGTGAGGCGTGGATCCCGACCCAGGGCAAGTACCGCGAGCTGACCTCCGCCTCCAACTGCGACGGCTTCCAGGCCCGCCGCCTCTCCATCCGCATGCGCGAGGAGAAGGACGGCAAGAAGGCCGTGCAGCCGCTGGCCACCCTGAACGGCACGCTGTGCGCCGTCCCGCGCACCATCGTGGCGATCCTGGAGAACCACCAGCTCCCCGACGGCTCGGTGCGCGTGCCCGAGGTGCTGCGTCCGTACCTCGGCGGCCGTGAGGTCCTGGAGCCGGTCTCCAAGTGAGCGCGTTCCCCTACCGTCTGGTCGCGACGGATCTCGATGGCACGCTGCTGCGGGCCGACGAGTCCGTCTCGGTCCGGACGCGCGACGCGCTGAAGGCGGCCGCGGCCGCCGGCGCGGCGCACATCATCGTGACCGGCCGCGGTGTTCCCTGGACCCGGCCCATCCTCGACGACCTCGGCTACGAGGGGATCGCGGTGTGCGGGCAGGGCGCGCAGGTCTACCACGCGGGCGAGCGCCGGCTGCTGACCTCGCTGACGCTGGACCGGAAGCTCGGCGCGCTCGCCATGGCCAAGCTGGAGGCGGAGGTCGGCCCGCTGGCCCTGGCCGCCAGCCGCGACGGCCTGGACGGCGAGGTCCTGGTCGGCCCCGGCTACCGGCACCAGGACGGGCCGCTGCCGTACGTCCCGTTCGAGGACCCGGCCGCGGTGTGGGCGGAGCCGCTCACCAAGCTCTACATCCAGCATCCGACGCTGAGCGACGACGAGCTGACCCGGGTCGCCCGGCAGACCGTCGGCGGGCTCGTGGACGTCGTCCTGGCCGGTCCCGACATCGTGGAGATCGTCCCGCTCGGCCTCAGCAAGGCGACCGGTCTGTCGCTGGCCGCGCGCCGGCTGAAGGTGAAGCCCGTGGATACGATCGCCTTCGGCGACATGCCCAACGACATACCGATGTTCGGCTGGGCGGCCCACGGCGTGGCCATGGCCAACGCCCATCAGGAACTCAAGGCCGTGTCCCACGAGGTGACCGGCTCGAACGAGGAGGACGGCATCGCGACCGTCCTGGAGCGCCTGCTCGACGCCTGACGTCATATGCCTGACGTCAGGCATATGACGTCCTGAGGCACCCGTACGGACACGCGTACGGGAACGGGGCGGCCCGCGCGGTTCGCCGCCGCGCGCTCGAAGCGGCCGCCCCGTTCCCGTGTCTCTAGTGTGCGCCGCCCGACCCGGCCTCCTCCAACGGTTTTCCCCTGCTCAGCGGCCAGAAGGCCAGCCCGATCAGCAGCGAGATCGCGTGCCCGAGATCGGTGTACGTATGGCTGCTGACCAGCGGCACGACGAAGAACACCACCACGCCGACCAGGTAGAACCAGCGCCAGGGCCGCGGCAGCCGGTACGTGAGGATCCCGGCAGACGCCGCGAGTCCGTAGCTCACCCCGATGTCGACGACGTGCGCCATGCTGCGCGGCACGTCGTGGTCCTGGATCGCCTGCAGGACCACCTTCTGGCTGATGAGGGTGGCGGCGACGTGCGCGGTGGCGACGACGACCAGCCATTTCAGGGTGCCGAGCCAGCGCTCCACGGGCGCGTGGAGCAACTCGAAGAGCAGGGCGTAGAAGAACAGGCTCTCCGGGTTCTCGATCCAGAAGGCGCTGCCGATGAGCGCCCGCATCGGGTGGCGGGCGAGCTCGTAGAGGTTGCTGCTGTTGCGGTGCAGCAGATAGTGGTCGACGCCTTCGGGGGCGAGCGCGATGACCAGGCTGGTGAGCGCGATGACGGCCAGCCACACATGCGTACCGGGTGACGATCGCACCCACGACCTGATCGGTCGGGACGGTTCGCCACCCGGTACGGGGGAGTCGGTGTCGCTCGGCACGTTCCCGTGCCTATCACCCCGTCCGGGGTGTTTCGTGAGCGAAACCGGAGTAAAGCGGAGAAACTCAGAAATTGATCATGTGACCGGCGATGCCGTGGATCGCTTCCTTGACCGCCTCGCCCAGGGTCGGGTGGGCGTGCACGTTGCGCGCGACCTCGTGGACCGTGAGGTCCCACTGCTGCGCCAGGGTCAGCTCGGGCAGCAGCTCGGTGACGTCCGGGCCGATCAGGTGGGCGCCGACGATCTCGCCGTACTTCGCGTCGGCGACGATCTTCACGAAGCCGGTCGGGTCGCCGAGGCCGTGCGACTTGCCGTTCGCGGTGAACGGGAACTTGGCGACCTTGACGTCGTAGCCGCGCTCGCGCGCCTGCTTCTCGGTGTAGCCGAAGCTGGCGATCTGCGGCTGGCAGTAGGTCGCGCGCGGAATCATCGCGTAGTCGAGCTCCATCGTCTCGGCGTCCGAGAGGGTCTCGGCGGCGATGACGCCCATGGCCTCGGCGTTGTGCGCGAGCATCAGCTTCGCGGTCACGTCGCCGATGGCGTAGATGTGCGGGACGTTGGTGCGGCAGCGGCCGTCGACGTCGATCGCGCCGCGCTCGGTGAGGGCGACGCCGGTGTTCTCCAGGCCGTAGCCGGCGACATTCGGGGCGAAGCCGATGGCCTGCAGGACCTTGTCGGCCTCCAGGACCTTCTGCGCGCCGTCCTTGCCGGTGACGGTGACGCGGACCTGCGGGCCGGACTCGTCGATGGACTCGACACGGGTGGAGGTGAGGACGTCGATGCCGAGCTTGCGGTACTGCTTCGCCAGCTCCTTCGACACCTCCTCGTCCTCCAGCGGAGCGACCCGGTCGAGGAACTCGACGATGGTGACCTTGGTGCCGTAGCTGTTCAGCACGTACGCGAACTCGATGCCGATGGCGCCGGCGCCGGCGATGACGATCGACTGCGGGGCGTCCTCGGCGAGGATCTGCTGCTCGTACGAGACGACGCGGTCGCTCAGCGCGGTGCCGGGCAGCAGGCGCGGGGAGGCGCCGGTGGCGATGATGCAGTTGTCGAAGGTGATCGTCTGCGTGGTGCCGTCGGCCTTCGCCACCTGGAGGGTGTGCGCGTCGAGGAAGGTGCCCCGGCCGTCGAACTCGGTGATGCCGTTCTTCTTCATCAGGTAGTGGACGCCCTTGACGCGGCCGTCCGCGACCGTGCGGCTGCGGCGGAACGCCTCGCCGTAGTCGAAGGAGACCGTGCCGTCGACCTTGATGCCGAAGGTCTTCGCCTCGTGCGTGAAGATGTGGGCGAGCTCGGCGTTGCGCAGCAGGGCCTTGGTCGGGATGCAGCCGACGTTCAGGCAGACGCCGCCCCAGTACTTCTCCTCGACGACCGCGACCCGCTTGCCCAGCTGGGCGGCGCGGATGGCGGCGACATAGCCGCCGGGGCCAGCTCCGAGTACGACGACGTCGAAGCGGTCTGACATGGCTGACTCCCGAAGGTGATGAGGGTGTTCGGTCCGCGTACGTGCCCACAGTAGCTCCGACATCCGGCGGCAGACGGGGCGGCGGTGAGCGCAGTTGTAGGATGACTGGGCAACCGGGTGAATGACTCCCGGCCGGGACAGGAATCCAAGGGACCGCGGAGGACGGCGATGGCATTGAAGGCGGCGGGGCGGACCTCGCTGGTGGACTCGGTGGTCGGGCAGCTGCGCGCGCAGCTCACGAACGGCGAATGGGCCGTGGGCGACCGCATCCCCACCGAACACGAGCTCGCCCAGCTCCTCGGCGTCGGCCGCAACACCGTCCGCGAGGCGGTCCGCGTCCTCGTCCACGCCGGGCTCCTGGAGTCCCGGCAGGGCAACGGCACATTCGTCAGGTCCACCGCCGACCCGGCCGCCGTGCTCAACAGCGTGCGGCACGCGGGCGCGCGCGACGTCCTGGAACTGCGCGCCGCCCTGGAGGCCGAGGCGGCCCGCCTCGCGGCCGTCCGGCGCGACACCCACGACCTGCTGCGGCTGCGGGCGGCCCTGGCCACCCTGCGCGAGGAGGGCGACCGGGACGCGGACGCCGACCTGGCCTTCCACCTCGCGGTCGTCGAGGCCACCCACAACGCGGCCTTCCGCGAGGTGTACCGCTTCTTCTCCACCCAGGTGCACGAGGTGCTGAGCAGCTCGCTCGACGACACCGCGATGCCGCCGGTGGACATCGACGCGCACGAGGCCGTGGTCGCGGCCATCGAGCGGGGGGACGCGGAGGCCGCGCAGGCGGGCGCGCGCGAGCTGCTGCGGCTGCCGATGGCGACGCATCTGCTGCTGTCGGAGACGGACGACCCGCCACAGGCCCCGGCGGACGAGGAGGTGTCCCGGTGACGGTGACCGAGGGAAGTACCACCGCATCGGCCCCGGCCGGCGCACCGGCCACGATCCGGTCCTCCGCCGGGACGGACGCGCCCCGCCGCTCCCCGCTCGCGCACCCCGCGCTGCTGCTCGTCGGCATCGTGCTGGCCTCGCTCAACATGCGCGCCGCCCTGTCCAGCGTCTCGCCGCTGGTCGGCGAGCTGGCGCAGGAGTACGGACTGTCGTCGGCCACCAGCTCCCTGGTGACCTCGGTGCCGGTGCTCTTCCTCGGGCTCGGCGCCTTCGTCGCGCCCTGGCTCGGGCGGCGCTTCGGCCCCGAACGGGTGCTGTTCGGCGCCCTGCTGCTGCTCGCCGCGGGCGCCCTCGTCCGCGCCCTGCCGTCGGTCACCGCGCTGTACGGCGGCGGTGTCCTCGTCGGCACCGCGATCGCCGTCCTGAACGTCCTGATGCCCGGCCTGGTCAAGCGGGACTTCCCGGACCGGGCCGCGGCCATGACCTCCGTCTACACGGGCTCGATGATCGCGGGTGCCACCCTCGGCGCGGCCGCGTCCGTCCCGCTGGAGCACGCCCTCGGCGGCTGGCGCGGTTCGCTGGCCTCCTGGTCGGTGCTCGCCTGCTTCGCGGCCCTCGCCTGGCTGCCGCAGCTCCTGATCCGGCGGGCGCCGCTCCAGGTGCGTACGGTCGCGGGTACGGGCTCCGGTTCGGGCGCGCGCCCCGCGGTGGCCCCGGGGACGGCGGCCCGGGCCCTGGAGCACCGTTCGGTGTGGCGGTCGCCGCTCGCCTGGCAGGTGACCCTCTTCATGGGCTTCCAGTCGCTGTGGACGTACGTCCTGATCGCCTGGATGCCGACGATCTTCACGGACCACGGGATGAGCCGGTCGACGGCCGGCGTCATCTTCGCCTTCAACAACCTGGTCCAGGTCGCGGGCGCCTTCGCCGTGCCCCTGCTGGCCGGCCGGATGCGCAGCCAGCGCCCGCTGGTCGTGCTCGTCACGTCCATGGTCGCGGCCGGATACGTGGGCCTCATGGTCGCCCCGGTGCAGGGCGCCTGGCTCTGGTCGGCGGCCCTCGGCGTGGGCCAGGGCGGGGCGGTGGGCCTCGCGCTCACCCTGATCGTGCTGCGCTCGGGCGACGCGATGACGGCCGCCCGGCTCTCCGGCATGTCCCAGACCGTCGGCTACCTGCTCGCCGCCTTCGGCCCGCTGGCCGCCGGCACCCTGCACCAGGCGACCGGCTCCTGGACGGCGCCGATCATCGCGGTTCTCGGCATATGCGTGGCGGCCCTCGGCGTGGGCCTGCTCGCGGCCCGCGACCGTACGGTCTGACGTACGAACGACGGGTGAAGCAGCTCTACGGGTACGGGCTCCGGGCGCGCCTCCTGAGGGAGACCGCGCCCGGAGCCCGTACCCGTACCGCTCCTCACAGGAAGCGGGCATATGCCTGCCTGAGGGGCTACTCCTCGCCCGCCAGGCTCATCGTCCGCAGCTTGTACCCCGCGAACCAGGTCGCCCCGATCGTCACGGCGACCAGCAGCGTCACGGACGTCGGCAGCCCGACCTCGGAGCTGACCAGCCCGTCCCCGGTGACCTTCTCGGCCAGCGCGAGCGCCCACTGCTGGACGCTGAGGGTGCGGGCGCCCGCGATCAGCGAGCCGAACAGGGCCTCCCACACCAGGGCGTAGACCAGGCCGATGACGACGGCGTGCCGGCTGACCGTGCCGAGGAGCAGGAAGAGCGCGCTGTACGCGATGGAGGCGACCAGCGACGCCACGGTGAAGGCGACGGCCACCTGCTGCCCGTTGCCGTTCAGGATGTATCCGGCGATCAGGGTCGGCAGCGCCGAGAAGACCATGGTCACGGCGATGGCGACGATCAGCTTGGTGAACACGATCGTCGGCCGCTTCACCGGCTTGGCCAGCAGATAGACGATCGAGCCGTCGTCGATCTCCGGACCGATCGCTCCGGTGCCGGCGATCACGCCGATCAGCGGCACCATCGTGGCGAGCGCGAACCCGCCGAGGACGTCGGCGGCGACCTGGTCGTCGGCGCCGTTGAACATCCGGACCGCGGCGGCGATCACGATCAGCATCGCGGGCAGCGCGAACAGGATCAGCGCCCGCCTGCGGCCCAGGAGGGCCCGGTAGGTGAGCCGGGCGACGGTGGGGTTGTACATGGGAGTCGGGCTCCTTTCAGGCCGCTACGAGATACGAGAAGACGGATTCGAGGGACTCGTCCGACGGCGAGACCGTCAGCAGCCGGATGCCGCGCTCCTGGGCGACCTTCGGCAGCAGTTCGGTGAACCGGCCGAAGTCCACGGCCTGGACGCGCAGCCCTCCGCCGTCCGCGTGGTCGACCTCGATGCCGGCCGTCGACGGGTCGGCGATCAGCGCGGCGGCCAGCGCCCGGTCGTCGCTGGACCGCACCAGATAGCGGTGCGGCCGGTCGGTCATCAGCCGGCGGATCCGCCGGAAGTCGCCGGAGGCGGCGTGCCGGCCGGCCACGATGACCTCGATGTGCGAGGCGAGCTGCTCGACCTCCTCCAGGATGTGCGAGGAGAACAGGACCGTACGGCCCTCGGCGCCCATCCGGCGCAGCAGGTCCATCAGCTGCATGCGCTGGCGCGGGTCCATGCCGTTGAACGGCTCGTCGAGCAGCAGCACGGACGGCTCGTGGACGAGCGCCGAGGCCATCTTCACGCGCTGCCGCATGCCCTTGCTGTACGTGGAGATCTTGCGATCCTGGGCATATTCCATCTCGACCGTGGCCAGCGCCCGCCGCGCCTCCTCGTCCCCGAGGCCCTGCAACTCGGCGTTGGCGACGACGAACTCGCGTCCGGTGAGGAAGTCGTACATCGCCTCCCGCTCGGGGACGATGCCGATCGAGCGGTAGACGGACTCGTTGCGCCAGATCGTCTCCCCGTCGAGGGTGACGCTGCCGGCGGAGGGCGCGAGGAACCCGCCCATCATGTTGATGAGAGTGGACTTCCCGGCGCCGTTGGGGCCGAGCAGACCGGTGACGCCCGGGCCGACGGTCATGGTGACGTCGTTGACGGCCACGACGTTGCCGAACCAGCGGGAGACGTGGTCGATGGTGAGAACGCTCATGGGCGCGGCCCGTTCTGGAGAAGGGGGCGGGTAGGCGACGGGGAGTACGCCGGGGTCGGCGTCGTGCCGATCACAGGCCGACCTTCCGGTAACGGCGCATCAGCACCCCGTACGAGCCGGCGATCAGCGCGAGGACGACCAGCAGGTAGACCACGCCGGCCCCGGCGCCCGGCGCCACGGACGCGCCGCCGGGGAACGCCGTCGGCGCCTCCAGGAAGGCCGACTGCACCCCGTCGATGAGGGTGATCGGCGAGAAGAGGCCGATCCACTGGATGGCACCCGGATTGTCGGTGCCGTACGCGATGCCCTGGAGCGTGGAGACCGCGCCGTACGAGATCACCAGCGTGGCGATGACGGCGGCGACACCGAAGCCGCGGCGCGGCGTGAGGGCGGCCATGACCAGGCCGATGCCGCCGAACAGCAGCGACAGCAGCGCCACCGAGGCCAGGCCCTCGCCGAACATCGTGGTCTGGGTCCCGAAGTCCATCTTGGCGAGCAGCGATCCGATCCACATGATCAGGAGGGGCGAGGCGGTGAGGATGAACAGCGCCGACGTCATCGCGCCGAACTTGGCGAGGACGTAGTCCACCCGCTCGATCGGGCGGGCGAAATACAGCGGCACCGTACGGAAGCGCAGGTCGCGGGAGACGGACTGCGGGGCCTGGGCGGCCACGAAGATGCCGATGACCATCTGCAGGAACACCGCGTACTGGGTGTAC
Organism: Streptomyces laurentii; assembly: GCA_002355495.1. Lineage (GTDB taxonomy): Bacteria > Actinomycetota > Actinomycetes > Streptomycetales > Streptomycetaceae > Streptomyces > Streptomyces laurentii. The sequence continues at coordinate 3,934,929 of AP017424.1, read as the reverse complement.
TCGATGGCCAGCTTCGAGGACTTGGTGAAGACCGCGACCGCCACGATGATCAGCGCGGGCACGCACATCACGGCGAACAGCAGCATCGGCAGCACCTTGGACTTGGCGCTGCGGCCCAGTCCGAACGCGCCGCGCAGCGACTGCGAGAACAGCGCCTTGCGGGCGGACGCGCGGCCGAGGCGGGGGCCGTCGTAGCCGCGGTATCCGATGTTGTGGATACGGGTGGCCTCGGGGCCCGCCTGACCGGCCGTTCCCGCCGGTCCTGCCGTTCCTGTCCGGCCTGCCGTTCCTGTCTGTCCGGCCTGGACGGAGCCGGGAGTCGGGGACGTCATCGCGTCGGCACCTCCTTCTCCTTCTGCTGCTCTGCCTGGGCCGGCACCTGCGTCTGCGGCTGTGCCTGCGTCTGGTCGCCGGTCGTGAAGACCTCGGCGATGTGGTGACGGCGCTGTTCCATGCGGACCAGGCCGAGGCCGAGGCCGGCGACGGTGTCGCGGACCAGGTCGTACGTCTCCTCGCCGGGCGCCTCCAGGAGGAGGATGTGCCCCGCGCCGGGCAGTCCGTCCTCCACGCCCGCGTGGAGGGTGACTCCGGCGGTGGTGAGCGCGGCGCGCAGCGCCTCCGCGCCGTCCGGGTGCGCGTCGGAGTCGGTGACCTCGACCGCGAGGGTGGTGGTGGTGCGGGTGAAGTCGCTGGTGGAGCTGGAGCGCAGGAGCCGGCCGCCGTCGATGACGACGACGTGGTCGCAGGTCCGCTCCAACTCGCCGAGCAGGTGCGACGTGACGAGGACCGAGATCCCGAAGTCCGTCCACACCCGCCGGATCAGGCCGAGCATCTCGTCGCGGCCGACCGGGTCGAGGCCGTTGGTCGGCTCGTCGAGCAGCACCAGGCGCGGGTCGTGGACCAGGGCCTGGGCCAGCTTCACGCGCTGCTTCATGCCGGTCGAGTAGCCGCCCATGGGGCGGTAGCGCTCCTCGTACAGGCCGACGTGGCGCAGGGTGTCGGCGGTCCGTTCGCGGGCGGCGGTCGCCGGCAGCCCGGACATGCGCGCCATGTGGACGACGAACTCGGTGGCCGAGACGTCGGGTGGCAGGCAGTCGTGCTCCGGCATGTAGCCGACCTGTTCCCGGATCCGGTCGCCGGCGGTGGCGACGTCGAGTCCGAGGACCTCGGCGCGGCCCTCGGTGGCCGGGGACAGGCCGAGCAGGATCTTGATCATCGTGGACTTGCCGGCTCCGTTGGCACCCACCAGTCCGGTCACGCCGGGCCCGATGTCCAGGGAGAGCCGGTCAAGCGCGGTCACCCGGGGGAACCGCTTGCTGAGGCTTTCGGTCGCGATCACAGTCACGTTCTCGACGGTAGTGGCGTGCGTCACGGGCGTCGTCAGACCAACGGTCCGATCCGTCTCCCCCTCCAGATGTACGGGGGCCGTAGGGGATCCACGACGAGAAGCGGACGGTGGCGGCGGCTCCCCTGGTTGTCCACAGGCTCGCGCACACCCCTTGACGCAGCCGCCGACCATTGTCACATTCATCAGTGTCAAGTTGCGGCTACGTAGCGCAGCCGGCGCTCATACGGGACGGGCGGGGTGGTGGCATGGCAGCGGCGGGTACGGCGGGCGGCACGGGAGTGGGCACGGCGGCGACGCGTGAACTCACGGCGGAGCTGCGGGGGTTCAGGGAGACGCAGCGGCTCGCGTACGCGTGCGCGGAGGCCGTCGCGGCCCAGCTGAGGCCCGGGGTGACGGAGCGCGACGCGGCGCGGATGCAGCGGGAGTGGCTGTACGCGCGCGGGGTGAAGGACTGGTTCCACCGGCCCTTCGCCTGGTTCGGCGACCGCACGGCGTTCGTCGACTTCAGGATCCCGCTCCAGTTCTTCCCCACCAACCGGCGCCTGGAGGCGGGGATGCCGTTCATCCTCGACATGGCCCCGGTGTACAAGGGCTACACGGCGGACATCGGCTACTCCGGCTGCCTGGGCCTCGACCCCGTCCACGACAAGCTGCTCGCCGACCTGGAGGAGCACCGGGCGCTGATCCTGCGCGAGGTGCGCGAGCGCCGCACCCTGCGGGAGATCTACGAGGACGTGGACCGGCTCATGGTCCGCCAGGGATACGCCAACCGGCACCGCGCCTACCCCTTCGGCGTCATCGCCCACAAGGTCGACCGGGTGCGCGAACGCCGTTTCGCGCCCACCCTGTTCGGCTTCGGCGCCGAGTCCCTCAAGGGGCTGGCGAGCGACGCCCTGCACGGCCACCGGGACGGCTGGTCGCCGCTCTGGTCGCCGTACAAGTTCTCCGACCACCCGCCGAAGCCGGGCCTGTGGGCGGTCGAGCCGCACCTCGGATTCCGGGGCACGGGCGCGAAGTTCGAGGAGATCCTCGTCGTCACCGACTCCCGGGACCCCGAGGAGAGCGCGTTCTGGCTCGACGACGACCTGCCGCACGTACGGCGCTGGAACGAGGCGGCGGCATGAGCGACGCGCGCGAAACGAAGGGCCCGGCCCGTACCGCGGGCGATCACGACCACGAACACGACAGCAGTGGCAAGGCGAGGGGAAGGGGAGAGCCGATGACGGACGGCACCGGGCTGAGCGGGGCGCGCGAGCGCCGGATCTGCACGGGCGGAATCGAGCTGTGCGTGGCCGAGTTGGGCGACGCGAGCCGGCCGACGGTCCTGCTCGTCCACGGCTTCCCGGACTCCAAGGAGGTGTGGTCGAAGGTCGCGCCGCGGCTCGCCGAGCGCTTCCACGTGGTGCTGTACGACGTCCGGGGCCACGGCCGCTCGACGGCTCCGGTCCCGCTGCGCGGCGGGTTCACCCTGGAGAAGCTGACGGACGACTTCCTGGCCGTCGTGGACGCGGTCAGCCCGGACCGGCCGGTCCACCTGGTCGGCCACGACTGGGGTTCGGTGCAGTCCTGGGAGTTCGTGACGGTGGCGCGGACCGAGGGCCGGATCGCGTCCTTCACCTCGATGTCCGGACCGTCCCTCGACCACTTCGGGCACTGGATCAAGAAGCGGATGACCCGTCCCACCCCGCGCCGGGTGGGGCAGCTCCTCGGCCAGGGCGCCAAGTCCTGGTACGTGTACGCGCTGCACACGCCCAAGCTGCCCGAGCTGGCCTGGCGCGGACCGCTCGGCAAGCGCTGGCCGGCGCTCCTGGAGCGGATGGAGGGCATCCCGGCCGGCGGCTACCCGACCGACACGCTGGGCTCGGACGCGGCGAACGGCGCCTGGCTCTACCGGGACAACGTGCGCGCCCGGCTCACGCACCCGCGCCCCGACGCGTACGCGCACGCGCCCGTCCAGCTGATCACGCCGACCGGTGACGCCTTCCTCTCCGAGCGGCTCTACGACGAGCTGGGCGACTGGGTGCCGGACCTGACCCGGCGCACCCTGCCCGCCAAGCACTGGGTGCCGCGCACCCGGCCCGACCAGCTGACGGCCTGGATCACCGCGTTCGTCGACCGGCACGAGCGGTCCGACGGCCCGGCGGCGGCTGCCCCGAAGACGGCGAAGAGCGGGACGCGGCCGGAGTACGCGGAGCGGTTCGGCGGCCAGCTGGTCCTGGTGACCGGGGCGGCGAGCGGCATCGGCCGGGCCACCGCGTTCGCCTTCGCGGAGGCCGGCGCGCGGGTGATCGCGGTGGACCGGGACGCCGAGGGCGCGGCCCGTACGGCCGAGATGTCCCGGCTCATCGGGGCGCCCGCGGCCTGGGGCGAGACCGTCGACGTGGCCGACGAGCAGGCGATGGAGAAGCTCGCCGCGAAGGTCGCGGAGGAGTACGGCGTGGTCGACGTCCTCGTCAACAACGCGGGCATCGGTCTGACCGGCTCCTTCTTCGACACCACCAGCGAGGAGTGGCAGCGGGTCCTCGACGTCAATCTGTGGGGCGTGATCCACGGCTGCCGCTTCTTCGGGGAGCGGATGGCCGAGCGCGGCCAGGGCGGCCACATCGTCAACACGGCCTCGGCCGCCGCCTTCCAGCCGTCGCGCGCCCTGCCCGCGTACAGCACGTCGAAGGCGGCGGTGCTGATGCTGAGCGAGTGCCTGCGGGCCGAGCTCGCCGAGCGGGGCATCGGGGTCTCGGCGATCTGCCCGGGCATCGTGAACACCGGCATCACGTCCACCGCCCGGTTCGCGGGCGTGACGGACGCGGCCGAGGAGAAGCGGCGGCAGAAGAAGGCCTCGCGGCTGTACGGGATGCGCAACTACCCGCCGGAGAAGGTCGCGGACGCGATCCTGCGCGCGGTGCTGCGCGACCAGGCCGTGGTGCCGGTGACCCCGGAGGCACGCGGGGCGCACGCGCTGTCCCGGCTCTCGCCGGGCGTGCTGCGGGCGTTCGCGCGCTGGCAGCCGCCGGCGTAGGGCGTCCGCCCGTACAGGGGTCGGCTGGTTCGGGGGCGGGTCGTACCATCGGGTGGAAGGATCGGTCGGTGGGAGCGGATTTGTCGGAGCAGTCGGTACCCGCGGAGTACCGGATCGAGGATCTGGCCCATCGCAGTGGGGCCACCGTGCGCACGATCCGTGCCTACCAGGACCGCGGCCTGCTGCCCCGCCCGGAGCGTCGCGGCCGGTCGAACGTCTACGGCGACGCCCATCTGGCCCGGCTGCGGCAGATCGCCGACCTGCTCGACCGCGGCTACACCCTCGCCTCCATCAAGGAGCTCCTGGAGGCGTGGGACGCCGGGCGCGGGCTCGGCGGGGTGCTCGGTCTGGTCGCCGAGGTCGACGGGCCGTGGACGGACGAGGAGGCCGACCGGATCTCGCGCGCCGAGCTCGACGCGCGGTTCGGCGGCGAGCCCGACGAGGACGCGGTCCGGGAGGCCATCGAGCTGGGTGTCCTGGAGCGGGTCGCGGGCCGGGAGAGCGAGGAGTACCTGGTCCCGAGCCCCCAGGAGCTGGCGGTGGCGGCCGAGTTGTACGCGGCGGGCGTGCCGCTCGGCGCGATCACCGGCCATCTGCGGGAACTTCGCGGCCAGGTCGAGCACATCGCCGCCCGTTTCCTGGAGTTCACGAGCGAGCATGTCTTCGCCCGCTATCTGGAGCACCGCCCGCCGACGGACGCGGACGCGACGGAGGCGGCGACCCTGGTCCGGCGGCTGCGGCCGCTCGCCCAGCAGACCGTGGACGCGGAACTGGCCCGCGCGATGCGCCTGTTCGCGACGCGTCACCTCCAGTTCCACCTCTCCCCGGACGCGCCCGCGCCGAGCGACCACGAGCCCCGCGCGGTGACCCTGCCGGCGGAGACGATCCGCGCCGTGCAGAAGCTCGTTGGCGAGCGGAACGTGTCGGCGTTCATCGCCGCGGCTGCCGAACGGGAAGTCCAGACAAGAACATTGGATGCACTTACCTCAACTGGGGTCGAGAGTAACGAAATCCATCAAACTGGTTGATTTCGCACCCCACTTGTCCACAGAAACGCCAACGAGCCTGTGGATAAATCCACTTGGCTGTGGATCAAACCTGGGGATTCAATGAATTCGTGAATGATGAGAAACGTATCGTGCGAGTGTCGAAGTACCTCTCGAAACATCTACGGCACCAGCCCGAACGCATCGGACTGACCCTCGACGCCCACGGCTGGACCGAGATCGACGCGCTCCTGCGCGCCGCCGCCGACCACGGCTTCCGGATCACCCGCGCCGAACTCGACCACGTCGTCGCCGTCAACGACAAGAAGCGCTTCACCATCGAGGGCACCCGCATCCGCGCCGCCCAAGGCCACACCGTCCCGGTCGACCTCGACCTGCCGCCCGCCGAACCGCCCGCGTACCTCTACCACGGTACGGTCGCCGCCCGGCTCCCCGCCATCCGGACCGAGGGCCTGCGCCCCATGGCCCGCCACCACGTCCACCTCTCCCCCGACCGCGAGACCGCCACCCGCGTCGGCGCCCGCCGCGGCCGCCCCGTGGTCCTCGCCGTCGACGCGGGCGCGATGCGCCGCGCCGGCCACGTCTTCCACGTCAGCGCCAACGGCGTCTGGCTCACCGCGACGGTCCCCCCGCAATTCATCCGCTTCACCGGCTGACCCGGGACGGAGACCGGTCAGCTCACACGCATGCCCCGTTCGGGCCACCCGCCGCGTTCCTCGCGCGGGCAGTCCGGAGTCCGAGCCTGACGCTCCCGGGTCCGTCGTAGGCTCGACACCATGACTCTGCGCCTGAGCACCGTGATCCTCCCCACCGACCGTTGGGCCGAGGGAAAGAAGAAGTGGCAGCGGGCCGAGGAACTCGGCTTCCACGCCGCGTACACCTACGACCACCTGTCCTGGCGGACCTTCCGCGACGGCCCCTGGTTCGGCGCGCTGCCCACCCTCACCGCCGCCGCGACCGCCACGGAGCGCCTGCGCCTGGGCACCCTCGTCACCTCGCCGAACTTCCGGCACCCGGTGGCCCTCGCCAAGGAGCTGATGTCGCTCGACGACATCTCGGGCGGCCGGGTCACCCTCGGCATCGGCGCCGGCGGCAGCGGCTTCGACGCCACCGCGCTGGGGCAGGAGCCGTGGACGCCGAAGGAGCGGGCGGACCGGTTCGCCGAGTTCGTGCCGCTGCTCGACCGGCTGCTCACCGAGGGCACGGTCACCCAGCCCGGCACCTTCTACTCCGCCGACGAGGCCCGCAACATCCCCGGCTGCGTGCAGCGCCCCCGGCTGCCGTTCGCGGTCGCCGCGACCGGCCCGCGCGGGCTCAGGCTCGCCGCCCGGCACGGGCAGGCGTGGGTGACGACCGGCGACCCGAAGCTGTACGAGGAGGGGACCCCCGAGCAGTCGCGGGCGGCCCTGGCCGGCCAGGTCGAGCGGCTCGGCAAGGCGTGTGCCGAGACCGGCCGGGACGCCTCGGAACTGGACAGGATCCTGCTTCACGGCTTCACCCCGGACCGGAACGCGCCTCTGGAGTCCCTCGACGCCTTCGTCGACTTCGCCGGCCGGCACCAGGAGCTGGGCTTCACCGAGATCGTGATCCACTGGCCGGTCCCCGATTCCGACTTCGCCGTCGACCAGGCCGTCTTCGAGGAGATCGCCACCGAGGCCGTCGCCCAGCTCGGCTGACGGCCCCGCCCGCCCCGTGTTCTCCGGCCGGTCGGCGCCCGCGCGAAGCGCCCCGGGTGACGACCGGCCGGAAACCACCGGATAAGCACCGACTCCGGCACTCAGATGTGCGGCCTCCCGCACGCCCGTGCACTTCGTGCGGAACAATGAAGCGGTGACCTCATCTGACTCCGCGCACCCCGAAAACCGGTCCGTCCGCCTGATCGCCACCGACCTCGACGGCACCCTGCTGCGGGACGACAAGACCGTCTCGGCGCGCACCGTCGCGGCCCTCGCGGCCGCCGAGCAGGCCGGCATAGAGGTCTTCTTCGTCACCGGCCGCCCCGCCCGCTGGATGGACGTCGTCAGCGAGCACGTCCACGGTCACGGCCTCGCCATCTGCGCCAACGGCGCCGCGGTGGTCGACCTCCACGGAGGAAAAACGTTTCTGGACGTGCGCCCGCTGCTGCGGCCCACCGCCCTGGACGTCGTCAAGGCACTGCGCACCACCGTCCCCGGCACCACCTTCGCCGTCGAGATGACGTCCGGGATCCACTACGAGCCGGGTTACCCGCCGTTCTTCCTCGACCCGGGCGCCACCGTCGCCGCCGCCGAAAAGCTCCTGTTCGAGGACGTTCCCGGCACCGCCGACCCCGTGCTCAAGCTGCTCGCCCAGCACCCCGAACTCGACCCGGACGCCTTCCTCGGCACGGCCCGCGAGGCCGCCGGCGGGCTCGCCTCCTTCACCCGGTCCAGCCCCACCGCGCTCCTGGAGATCAGCGGCCTCGGCGTCTCGAAGGCCTCCACCCTGGCCCGGTGCTGCGCCGAGCGCGGCATCGCGCCCGAGGAGGTCGTGGCCTTCGGCGACATGCCCAACGACATCGAGATGCTCGGCTGGGCCGGCCGTTCCTACGCCATGGGCAACGCCCACCCCGACGCCGTCGCCGCCGCCACCGGCCGCACCGCCGGCAACAACGAGGACGGCGTGGCCCTGGTCATCGAGCGGCTGGTCGCCGAAGCCGTCCACGGCCGCTGACCGCCGTTCCCCGGGGCCGGCACCCGTCCCGGTCCGGTCCCGGGACCCGGGACCCGGGACCACGACGTCAGAGCGGCGCCTGCCACACCACCGTCGTACCGGCGCCGTCCTCCCCGATCCCCGGGTCGCACCAGCTCGCGCCGCCCAGGGACTCGGCGCGCCGGGCCAGGTTGCGCAGCCCGCTGCGGCGGCCGCCCGACGGGATCCCGATCCCGTCGTCCGCGACCGACAACCGGACGCCCGAGGTACCGTCCGGCAGCGTGACGGTGGCGTCCAGGACCACCTCGATCCGGCTCGCCTCCGCGTGCCGGAAGGCGTTCGACAGCGCCTCGCGCAGCGCGGCGATCAGGTTCTTGCCGGTCAGCTCGCCCACCGTCGCGTCGATCGCGCCGAGGAAGCGGTGCGCGGGCTTGAAGCCGAGCGGCACGGCCGCCATGTTGATCTCCCGCAGAACACGGGTCCGCAGCCCCGACGGCGCCTCGGCCGGGCCCTGCTGGAGCGCGAAGATGGCCGTACGGATCTCCTGGATGGTCACGTCCAGCTCGTCGACCGCCTTGCCGACGCCCTCCCGCACGGCCGGCACGATCGACTTGCGCTGGGCGCTCTCCAGCATCATCCCGGTGGCGAACAGCCGCTGGATCACCAGATCGTGCAGGTCACGGGCGATCCGGTCACGGTCCTCGTACACGGCGAGCCGTTCCCGGTCCCGCTGCGCCTCGGCCATCATCAGGGCGAGCGCCGCCTGCGAGGCGAACTGCGCGGCCAGCGTCCGCTCGGCCTCCGTGAACTGCCGCGCGCCCCGGAGCCTCGGCACCGCGAGCGCGCCGAGCACCCGGCCGCCGCTCTGCAGCGACAGCAGCATCGCCGGCCCGTACCGCACGAGCGGCGTGGTCGTCCGGGAATCGCTGGAGGCGTCGGCGAGGAACACCGCCTCGCCCTCCAGCAGGCTCTCCACCACCGGGCTCTCGGGCGGGATCACCAGGCCCAGGGCCCAGACCGGCTCGTCGGCGGAGACCGCGACGACCTCCAGACCGCCCTCCCCCGCCGGCAGCAGCACGATCCCCGCGTCGGCGTCGGCGAGCCGACGGGCCTGCTCGGCGACCACGGTGAGCGCGTCGTCGGCGTCACCGCCGGACAGCAGGGCGGTGGTGACGGCGACGGAGCCGTCGATCCAGCGCTCGCGCTGCCGCGCCGCCTCGTACAGCCGCGCGTTGCCAATGGCGATCCCGGCCTCGGTGGCGAGCACCCGGACCATGTGGACGTCGTAGTCGTTGAACTCGCCGCCGTCCTTCTTCTCGGCGAGGTAGAGGTTGCCGAAGATCTCGCCCTGCACCCGTATCGGGACGCCGAGGAAGGTCCGCATCGGCGGATGGCCCGGCGGGAACCCGGCCGAGCGCGGATCGTCCGACACGTCGGCGAGCCGGATCGTCTGCGGATCGCGGATGAGCGCGCCGAGCAGTCCGGCGTGCCCGTCGGGGCGGTGGCCGATCCGGTGGGCGGTGTCCTCGCCGACGCCGTACGTGACGAAGTCGGACAGGCCGTCGCGCTCCTGGTCGACGACGCCGATGGCCGCGTACCGGGCACCGGCCAGTTCCGCCGCCGTCTCGCAGATCCGGTCGAGGGTGGTGTGCAGTTCGGGGCCTGTGCCGACGGAGCGCATCGCCTCCAGGAGCAGGGGCACGCGCGCGGTCAGCTCGGTCGACAGCCCGTGCAGGCTGCGCGTCGCCTGGGTCGCGGCGTCGAGCGGATCCGGTGCGTCGGGCGCGGTCATGTCGATGAGCCCTCGGATTCCTATGGGGCGAGAAGAGTCGGCTGAGCGGACTGCGGCGGAACCGGGGGCGTGGGCCGGGCCGGCTCTGCCCCCGGTACGACGGTAGCGCCGTCGCCGACAGGGCCGTCGGCGGGCCCGGCCGTGAGCAGCCGGTCGCTCGCCCGTTCCTGCTCCCGCATCCGCCGCAGCCGCCCGTCGGCCGCCGTCAGCTCGGCGTACGTGCCGCGCTGCACGATCCGGCCCCGGTCGAGGACGACGACCTCGTCGACGGCGTCGAGGCCGTGCAGCCGGTGGGTGATGAGGACGGTGGTACGGCCCTCGGTGGCGCGCAGCAGGTCGTCGGTGAGCGCGTCGGCGGTGGCCAGGTCCAGGTGCTCGGCCGGCTCGTCGAGGACGAGGACGGGGAAGTCGGCGAGCAGCGCGCGGGCGAGCGCGAGGCGCTGCCGCTGGCCGCCGGAGAGCCGCGATCCGTGCTCGCCGACCAGGGTGTCGAGCCCGTCGGGCAGGGTGTCCACCCAGTCCAGGAGCCGAGCGCGGCGCAGCGCGTCGCGCAGTTCGCCGTCGCTCGCGCCGGTCCGGGCGAGCCGCAGGTTCTCGCGCAGGGTGCTGTCGAAGAGGTGGGCGTCCTGGGCGCACAGGCCGACGAAGCGGCGGACGTCGTCACTGTCGAGGTCCCGGGCGGGCACCCCGCCGAGCCGGTACGCGCCGGACTCGGTGTCCAGGAAGCGCAGCAGCACCTGGGCGAGCGTGGTCTTGCCCGAGCCGGACGCGCCGACCACGGCCACCCGGCGTCCGGCCTCCAGACGAAGCCCGAAGCCGTCGAGCGCGGGCCGGTCCTGTCCGGCGTACCGGGCCGTGAGGCCGTCCAGTTCCAGCGGGAACGGGCTCGCCGGGGGAGCGGCGGGCGTGGCCGGCTCGGGGACGGGGACGGGCGCGTCGAGCACGTCGAGAACCCGCTCGGCGCTGCGTCGCACCCGCTGGCGGAACTGCAGCGCGAGCGGCAGTCCGGTGACGGCCTCGAACGCGGCGAGCGGGGTGAGGACGACCACGGCGAGCGCGACGCCGTCGAGCCGGCCGTCGCGGACCGCCGGGATGCCGACGAGCGCGGCGCCGGCCACGGTGAGGCCGCAGACCAGGGCGGACAGACCGGCGCTCAGCGCGGTGGCGGCGGACTGCCGGGAGGCGATGGCGGTGAGGGTACGGTCGGCCGCGGCGGCCCGTTCGACGCGGCCCTTCAGGGCACCGGCGACGGTCAGTTCGGCGCAGCCGTGCAGCAGGTCGACGACCGTGGTGGTGAGCGCGCCGCGGGCGGGGGCGAGCTGCCGTTCCGCGCGCCGGGCGAGCACGGCGCCGACCAGCGGCACGGCGACTCCGGCGAGCAGTAGACCGACGGCGAGGACCGCTCCGGCCTCGGGCAGCAACCAGCCGGTGAACGCGACCGATCCGGCACCGACGACGAGCGCGGCACCGGCCGGGAGCAGCCAGCGCAGCCAGTAGTCCTGGAGCGCGTCGACGTCCTGGACCAGCCGGGTCAGCAGGTCACCGCGCCGGGTGCGGCGCAGCCCGGCGGGCGCGATCCGCTCCAGCCGCCGGAAGACGGCGACCCGCAGATCGGCGAGCATCCGCAGCACGGCGTCGTGCGAGACGACACGCTCGGCGTAGCGGAACACGGCCCGCCCGATGCCGAAGGCGCGGGTCGCGGTCACCGCGACCATCAGATAGAGCACGGGCGGCTGTTCGGAGGCCCGGGAGATGAGCCACCCGGACACGGCCATGAGACCCACGGCCGAGCCGAGCGCCAGGCTGCCGAGCAGCAGCGCGAGGGCGACCCGTCCCTTGAGCCCGCCGGCCATCGCCCGCACCCGGCCGAACACCCGCCGCGCGGACGGCGTCGCCGGGCCCGCTTCCTCCATGGCCCCGGTCCGCCGCGTCTCCCCCGCGGGATCCGCCACGGCGTCGCTCGCGACGACCGCACCGCCGTCCTTCACCAGGGCCGCGGTTTCACGTGCGACCGGCTTCCGCACGGACGACTCGCCCGCGCTCGGCCCCTCGACACCGATCCGCACCACACGGTCCGCGACCGCGAGCAGGGCCGGCCGGTGCACGACCAGCAGCACCGTACGGCCGACCGCGAGCCGGCGGACGGCGTCGACGACCCCGGCCTCGGTCGCTCCGTCGAGCGCGGCGGTCGGCTCGTCGAGCAGCAGCAGGGGCCGGTCCGCGAGGAACGCCCGGGCCAGGGCGAGCCGCTGGCGCTGACCGGCGGACAGACCGGCGCCGTCCTCGCCGAGCGGGGTGTCGGCCCCCTCCGGCAGGTCGGCGACGAACCCGTCCGCGCCCGCGTCGCGCAGAGCCTGACGGACGGCCTCGTCCGAGGCGTCCGGCCGGGCGAGGCGCACGTTCTCCGCGATGGTCCCGGCGAAGAGATACGGTCGCTGCGGCACCCACGCGATCCGCGAGCGCCACTCCTCCAGGTCCAGCGAGGCGAGGTCGGCGCCCCCGACTCGTACGGTGCCGCCCTCCTCCGGGCGTGCGAAGCCGAGCACCACGTCGAGCAGGGTCGACTTGCCGGCGCCGCTCGGTCCCACGAGGGCCACGGTCTCCCCGGGTTCGACGGTGAGCGAGGCCGCGTCCAGCGAGGGGGTGGCGCGGCCGGGGTGCCGTACCGTCACCTGGTCCAGTTCGAGACGTACGGACGCGGGCACCGCCCCCGTACCCCCGTCCGGCACCGGCTGTTCCAAAACCTCGAAGATCTCCTCGGCGGCGGCCAGCCCCTCCGCCGCCGCGTGGAACTGCGCGCCCACCTGCCGCAGCGGCAGATACGCCTCGGGCGCCAGGATCAGGATGACGAGTCCGGTGGCGAGGTCGAGGCTGCCGTGGACCAGCCGCATGCCGATGCCGACCGCGACCAGCGCGACCGACAGCGTCGAAAGCAGTTCCAGGGCGAAGGAGGAGAGGAAGGCGATCCGCAGCGTCCGCATGGTCGCCCGCCGGTACTCGGCGGTGATCTTCCGGATGTTCTCGGCCTGCGCCTTGGCCCGGCCGAACACCTTGAGCGTCGGCAGTCCGGCCACCACGTCGAGGAAGTGTCCCGAGAGCCGGGAGAGCAGCTTCCACTGACGGTCCATCCGGGCCTGGGTGTACCAGCCGATGAGGATCATGAAGACCGGGATGAGCGGCAGCGTCACCACGATGATCGCCGCCGAGACCCAGTCCTCGGTGACGATCCGGGCGAGGACCGCCACCGGCACCACGACCGCGAGCCCCAGCTGGGGCAGATAGCGGGCGAAGTAGTCGTCGAGCGCGTCCACGCCCCGGGTCGCGAGCGCGGCCAGCGAACCGGCCTTCTGCCCGCTGAGCCATCCGGGCCCGAGGTGCGCGGCCTGCTGAAGAAGCCGGCCGCGCAGTTCGGACTTGACCGCCGCGCTGGCCCGGTGGGCGGCCAGTTCGGTGAGCCAGGAGACCAGCGCCCGCCCCACCGCCACGACGGCGAGCAGCGCCAGCGGCGTGGTGAGACCGGAGACCGGCAGGCCCCTCTGGAAGGCCCCGACCACGACCTCGGCGATCAGCATCGCCTGGGCGACGATCAGCAACGCCCCGACGAGGCCGAGACCGACCACCGCGAGGAGGAAGAAGCGAGTCGCCCTGGCGTGACGGAGCAGGCGCGGATCGATCGGTTTCACGTGAAACATCCTTCCCCGGGGGTCTGTTTCACGTGAAACATCTCCCCGGAGAGGGCCGGCCCCAGCGGGGCCGGCCGGCCGGAGGGCGGATTAGTGGGCGGGTTCGGCGATGTGCTGCGTGCCGATCCGCTTGCGGAACACCCAGTAGGTCCAGCTCTGGTAGAGCAGCACCAGCGGTGTCGCGATGCCCGCGCACCACGTCATGATCTTGAGCGTGTACGGGCTGGACGACGCGTTGGTCACCGTCAGGCTCCACGCGGGGTTGAGCGTGGACGGCATGACGTTCGGGAACAGCGTCAGGAACAGCATCGCCACCGCCGCGACGATGGTGACGCCCGAGAACGCGAACGCCCATCCCTCGCGCCCGATCTGGTTCGCCCCGATCGCGGCGAGCAGGGCCACCACGGCGACCAGCATCGCGGCCAGGCTCCAGCCGTCACCGTGGTTCGTCTGGGTCCAGATGAGGAAGCCCAGCGCGGCCACGGCCGTGACGAGTCCCAGCTTGAGCGCGAGCGAGCGGGCCCGGGTGCGGATGTCCCCGACCGTCTTGAGCGCCGCGAACACCGCGCCGTGGAAGGTGAAGAGGGTGAGCGTGACCAGGCCGCCCAGGAGGGCGTACGGGTTGAGCAGGTCCCAGAAGTTGCCGACGTACTCGAAGTTCTTGTCGATCTTCACGCCGCGGACGATGTTGCCGAAGGCCACGCCCCACAGGAACGCGGGGATGAGCGAGGTCCAGAAGAGGGCGTGCTCCCAGTTGCGCTGCCAGTTCTCCTCGGGCCGCTTGGCCCGGTACTCGAAGGCGACACCACGGACGATCAGACAGAGCAGGATGATCAGCAGCGGCAGGTAGAAGCCGGAGAAGAGCGTGGCGTACCACTCGGGGAAGGCGGCGAAGGTCGCACCGCCCGCGGTGAGCAGCCACACCTCGTTGCCGTCCCAGACGGGTCCGATGGTGTTGATGAGGACGCGCTTCTCGGTCCGGTCACGGGCCAGCAGCTTGGTGAGGATGCCGACTCCGAAGTCGAATCCCTCGAGGAAGAAGTAGCCGATCCAGAGGACGGCGATGAGTACGAACCAGACGTCGTGGAGTTCCATGCCTCGATCTCCTGAGCCTCAGTACGAGAAGGCCATGGGGCGGTCGGCGTCGTCCCCGCCGATCCGGGTGGGCGGGTTGAGGTCGTCCTCGGTGAGTTCGGGCGGGCCGGCCTTGATGTACTTGACGAGCAGCTTCACCTCGATCACGGCGAGGATCGCGTACAGAGCGGTGAAGATGCTCATCGAGGTGATCACCTCACCCTGGGAGACCCCGGGGGAGACGGCGTGGCGGGTCTGCAGCACCCCGTAGACGGCCCACGGCTGACGGCCCATCTCGGTGAAGATCCAGCCCCAGGAGTTGGCGATCAGCGGGAAGGCCAGCGTCCACAGGGCCAGCAACCAGTACACGCGGGCGAGCTTGGGGTTGAGCGCCTTGTTCTTGAACAGCGCCAGATGCGGCACCTCGTCCTCGCCCGTCCTCAGCGCGGGGGCCAACCAGAACTTCTTGCGGGTCAGCCAGAGTCCGACGAGTCCGAGGAGGAAGGACGACATACCGAAGCCGATCATCCACCGGAAGCTCCAGTAGGTGGTGGGGATCATGGGCCGGTAGTCGCCGGGCCCGAACCGCGCCTGCTCCGCCTTGTTGATGTCGTTGATACCGGGAACGTGCGAGCTGAAGTCGTTGTCGGCGAGGAAGGAGAGCAGTCCGGGGATCTCGATGGCCACGGTGTTGCGGCCCTTTTCGACATCGCCGTACGCGAAGACGGAGAACGGTGCGCTGTCCTCGCCGTCCCACAGGGCCTCGGCCGCGGCCATCTTCATCGGCTGCTGCTTGAACATGACCTTGCCGAGCGTGTCACCGCTGAGCGCGGTGAGCATGCCGGCGATGACGACCGTGATCAGGCCCAGCCGGAGCGAGGTCTTCATCTCCGCGATGTGGCGCTTGCGGGCCAGGTGGTACGCGGCGATGCCGACCATGAAGGCGCCACCGGTGAGGAAGGCGGCCGAGAGGGTGTGGAAGACCTGGTTGAGGGTGGTGTTCTGGGTGAGCACCAGCCAGAAGTCGGTCAGTTCGGCGCGGCCTCGCTGGGCGTTGATCTTGTAGCCGACCGGGTGCTGCATCCAGGAGTTGGCAGCCAGGATGAAGTACGCGGAGGCGATGGTGCCGATCGACACCATCCAGATACAGGCGAGGTGGATCTTCTTCGGCAGCTTGTCCCAGCCGAAGATCCACAGACCGATGAAGGTCGACTCGAAGAAGAACGCGATCAGCGCCTCGAAGGCGAGGGGGGCGCCGAAGATGTCGCCGACGAAGCGGGAGTAGTCGGACCAGTTCATGCCGAACTGGAACTCCTGGACGATGCCCGTGACGACACCCATGGCGATGTTGATCAGGAAGAGCTTGCCCCAGAACTTGGTCGCTCTGAGGTACTTCTCCTTGTTGGTGCGCACCCAGGCCGTCTGTAGCCCTGCCGTGAGCGCGGCGAGTGAGATCGTCAGCGGGACGAAGAGAAAGTGATAGACGGTGGTGATGCCGAACTGCCAGCGCGCCAGTGTCTCGGGCGCCAAAGCGAGGTCCACGTCTTCTCCTTACATCGCCGTGGTCACATCGGCAGTCTGCCCCTTTGATCCCACACATTTCTGGAGGAACAGGGACACGCTTGTGAACGCGTTCACATTCACAAGCATTATGGCTCATATGCAATACGTACCTTTGGCCGGGGTCCCCTACCCCGAGTCACCCCTCGCCAGGGACCTCCGCCGCCTTGCCGCGCCCCTGCCGCACTCCTCTGACCAGGCGTTTTTCCATGCGGACGGCACCAGCACTCCCGTACGCCGGACCCACCCGGTGGCCCTGCGTGGGTGGGGAACCGCGTGGCGCGGGCCACACGGGCTCTTCAGCGACGATTTCCAGCCATACAGGAGAGCGGCTGTCAGGCGCTCAGCAGCATCCGGCGGCTCACGGCGACACGGACCGACCGGAGGACCGGGGCCGAACGGCGCTCCGCGGGCCCTGCCGAGAATGGCCTGAAGAGACCCCGACAAACCCCGAAAACGACGACGGCCCCGAGGGGGTCGCCATCGCGACCGGCCCCGGGGCCGTACCGAAGAAGAAGCTGTGGGAGGTTACGCGTCCCGGCGGAAGCCCTCCGCCGCCTTCAGGAACAGGTCGTTCGCCTCGTCCTCGCCGATCGTGACGCGCACGCCCTCCCCCGCGAACGGCCGTACGACCACGCCCTGTCGCTCGCATTCCGCGGCGAAGTCCATGGTCCGCTCGCCGAGCCGCAGCCAGACGAAGTTCGCGTGGGTGTCCGGCACGGTCCAGCCCTGGGCCACCAGACCCGCGTGGACCCGCTCGCGCTCGGCGACCAGCGCGCCGACCCGTCCGAACAGCTCGTCCTCCGCCTGCAGCGAGGCCACCGCCGCGTCCTGCGCCAGCTGGCTCACGCCGAACGGCACCGCCGTCTTGCGCAGCGCCGCCGCCACCGGCTCGTGCGCGACGGCGAAGCCCACCCGCAGGCCGGCCAGTCCGTACGCCTTGGAGAAGGTCCGCAGCACGGCCACGTTCGGCCGGTCGCGGTAGAGCTCGATGCCGTCCGGAATCTCGGCGTCGCGCACGAACTCCCGGTACGCCTCGTCGATCACCACGAGGATGTCGGAGGGCACCCGGTCCAGGAAGCGCTCCAGCTCCGCCCGGCGCACCGCGGTGCCCGTGGGGTTGTTGGGGTTGCAGACGAAGATCAGCCGGGTCCGGTCGGTGATCGCGTCGGCCATCGCGTCGAGGTCGTGCACCTCGCCGTCGGTGAGCGGCACCTGCACCGAAGTCGCCCCGCTGATCTGCGTGATGATCGGGTACGCCTCGAAGGACCGCCAGGCGTAGATCACTTCGTCACCCGGGCCGGAGGTGGCCTGGAGCAGGGACTGCGCCACACCGACCGAACCGGTGCCGGTGGCCACGTGGGAGACCGGCACGCCGAAGCGGTCGGCGATCTCCGCCATCAGCCCCGTACAGGCCATGTCCGGGTAGCGGTTGAAGTGCGCGGCCGCGGCGAGCGCGCTCTCCATGACGCCGGGCAGCGGCGGGTAGGGGTTCTCGTTGGAGGACAGCTTGAAGGCGACCGGACCACCGGCGGCGGCCGGCTTGCCCGGCTTGTAGGTGGGGACGCCGTCCAGCGCGGCGCGCAGCCTCGGGCCCGCCGCACTCGTCCCAGGGGTTCCGCTGGTCTCGCTCACAGTGTGTCCTCCTCCGTGCCTGTCACCAATACTGCTCACCTTATGAGGATTCGCCTCCGCTGCGAATGGCCCGCGGACAACTGACAGGGGACGGAACCGGGGACAACTCGGGTCACTCAGGGGCGAGCCGGGCTCGCCGGGGCCCGACCGGGAGGCCCGTCGGGCGCTCTCCGAGCGAGGGGGCGCGCGTTTCGGTGGCGCGCGCTGGTGGCGGGCGCCGTGGCGCGCATCCCCCATAGAGGTGAGTTGAGACCTCTTCGAGACCTCCACCCCTCGCCAGGCACACAGGCACAAGGGGCCACAGGACCCATGGCGTCTCGCACAACGCCCTTTCTTTCCAAGGGGATTGACCCTGTTCTGCCTTGCAGAAACGTGCCTGTCGATGCCCGCATATGCGCGCGGCCCGACCCACCCGCATCGCCCTACTATCGGCTCGCCATGACAGCAGCAGGGAAGCACCAGGTGAGCCGGGCACAGACCCGGGGAACCCGGCAGGGCCGGGCGGGCATCCGGGACGTGGCCGCCGCCGCCGGGGTCTCCATCACGACTGTCTCCGACGCACTCAACGGCAAGGGCCGGCTCCCGGACGCCACCCGCCGTCACGTCCGCGAGGTCGCCGACCGACTGGGCTATCGCCCCTCGGCCGCCGCCCGCACGCTCCGTACCGGCAAGTCGGGTCTCATCGGCCTGACCGTGACCACCTACGGGGATGAACCTTTCACCTTCACGGAATTCGCCTATTTCGCGGAGATGGCCAGGGCCGCCACATCGGCCGCGCTCGCCCGCGGCTACGCCCTCGTCATCCTCCCCGCCACCTCCCGACACGACGTGTGGTCGAACGTCGCCCTCGACGGCACCGTCGTCATCGACCCCTCCGACCACGACCCGGTCGTGACCGAACTCGTCCGCCAGGGCCTGCCCGTCGTCTCCGACGGACGCCCCGCCGGCACGCTGCCGGTCACCGCCTGGGTCGACAACGACCACGAGGCCGCCGTCCTCGACCTGCTCGACCACCTCGCGGCCGCCGGCGCCCGCCGGATCGGTCTGCTCACCGGAACGACGACCGACACGTACACCCGGCTCTCCACCACCGCGTACCTCCGCTGGTGCGAACGCGTGGGCCAGGACCCCGTCTACGAGGCCTATCCGGCGCACGATCCGTGCGCGGGCGCCGTCGCGGCCGACCGGCTGCTCGCCCGCCCGGACCGCCCCGACGCCGTGTACGGGCTCTTCGACCCCAACGGCACCGACCTGCTCGCGGCGGCCCGCCGCTACGGGCTGCGGGTCCCGGACGACCTGCTGCTCGTGTGCTGCAGCGAGTCCACGGTGTACGCCGCCACCGAGCCGCCGATCACGACGCTCTCGCTCAAGCCGCGCCGGATCGGCACCGCCGTCGTCCAGCTCCTCATCGACGCCATCGAGGGGATCGAGACGAACGGTCCGGTCGAGCGGGTGATACCGACGGAGCTGATCATCCGCACCTCGTCGCAGCGCAGACCGCCGCGGACGACGGTGAGCCCGCCCCGGTCTCCCTCGAAGGACTGAAAACCGCGCCGGGACCACGGGGGACCCGGCCCGAGGGGGGCAGGGGGAGAACGACACGGCCCGAGGGGGGCCGAACGGGGGGCGACGCTCCGGGCCGGAAGGCCGGGGGCGCGCCCGGGAGGAGAGTACGGGGAAGCGGGGGTTCTCCGACTCGCTCTTCGGCCCGGTTCGGGGCGCACACCGCGACGCGCCCCGGGCCGGGCCCCGAACCAGAACTTCCCAATTCGGGCGAAACGGCCGATGAACCCGGAGTGGACCCGGATTCACCACCCCTGGTGCGTCACACAGGACGACGCTCATTCCTATGATGGGCGCACGACACCGCGGACCATCACGACCTGGCCGGTCCGCGATGTGCAGGGCATCGCGACGGTGGTGGAGGGGTCGATGACACAGGGGGACGGGCAGGAACCCGTGGTGCGCACGGCGACGTTGCGTGACTTCCGTGTACCTCCGTACGCCCAGGTGCCCGTCCAGGGCCATCCCGCCGACCCGCGGAGGGCCCCCGCTCCCACGGCGCCCATGCCCGCGGACGCCACGCTCCACCTGGGCAGCCTCCCGCTCGGACACCCCCCGAACCCGCACCCGGGCCAGGAGCCCGAGCCGTACGACGTCTTCGCCGCCGGAGCCCCGACGCCGGCGGCACCGCCCGCGCCGCCCGCCCCGGCCGCACCGCCTGCCCCGGCCACGCCGCCTGCCCCGGCCGCGCCTCTGGCGCAGACCGAGGGGCACCCCGGCAACGCCTTCCCCGACGACGCGCTGCCCGAGGGCTACACCCCCACCGAGCGCGACCTGCCGGTCATCCAGCGCGGCGACACGGTCCGGATGCACGTCGACCCCCTGCCTCACCCCGAGGTCCCGGACTCCGACGGCCGCGGCCCGCTCTACGTCGTGGGCGACGTCCACGGCTATCTCGACGAGCTCGTGGCGGCCCTGCGGGCCCAGGGTCTCGTCGACGAGAACGGCGGCTGGGCCGCGGGCAACGCCCGGCTGTGGTTCCTCGGCGACTTCACCGACCGCGGCCCGGACGGCATCGGCGTCATCGACCTGGTGATGCGTCTGTCCGCCGAGGCGGCGGCCGCCGGCGGCTACTGCAAAGCGCTCATGGGCAACCACGAGCTGCTTCTCATCGGCGCCAAGCGCTTCGGCGACACGCCCGTCAACTCGGGTGCCGGCACCGCCACCTTCCAGGCCGCCTGGCTGCTCAACGGCGGCCAGAAGCACGACATGGACCGCCTCCAGGATGTCCATCTGCAGTGGATGTCCCGGCTCGACGCCGTCGTGGCCGAGGACGACCACTTGCTCCTGCACTCGGACACCACCGCGTATCTGGAGTACGGCGAGACCATCGAGGACGTCAACGACACCGTCCACGAGCTCATCAACCGGAACGACGCGGACGAAGTCTGGGACCTCTTCCGGAAGTTCACCAAGCGCTTCGCCTTCCGCGACGAGGAGGCCGGCCCGCACGCCGTGCGCGAGCTGCTCTCCACGTACGGCGGCCGGCGGATCGTGCACGGCCACAGCCCCATCCCGTACCTCCTCGGCCAGGTCGGCACGGAGGACGGCGAGGAGGGCGAGCGTCCGGTCGTCGACGGTCCGCACGTCTACGCGGACGGACTGGCCATCGCGATGGACGGCGGCGTGACCATGGCCGGAAAGCTGCTGGTCGTCCAACTCCCGCTGCCCGCCTGAGGCATAACCGTACGCATCCGGGGAATCCGACTCCCGAAACGCCCTGCCACCACGCGCCGCGAACCCGACACCCCCGGCCCGTCCGTGGCAGGTTCTCCCTCCGTTTCCGCCCGACCCGCCGCCCCCTCCTGGCCGGTTCCGGCCTCCCACGGAGCATCGGGGGATGCACATGCACGTGGCCCCACACCTGCTGCCCGAAGACCGCCCCGCATTCGAACGGATCCTCGACGACGCGCTGCGCGCCGTGTACGGCCTCCAGGATCCCGCCGCGGCCGCAAGCGCCCGGCCGCTCACGATCGCGCAGCTGCGCACCAGGGTGCTGGACGCCCTGGACCCTCTCACCGCCACCGCCGCCGTCGAGTACGACCACTTCGTCCGCCTGCGCGAACAAGCCCGTGAGCACGCCCGCGAACAGACCCGTTCCCCCCAGGACGGCCGCGGTACGGACGAACGGCCGCTCCACGCGCGCGGGGCGGGCCTGATCGCCGTCGTCACCGTCCTCGCCCCGCTCCTCGCGGGCGCGACGGCCGTGACCCTCCTCCTGGTCGGGGCGGTCCTCCGCCTGTTCGAGCCGGTCCCCGCCTTCGCGGACACCCTGCTCACCGCGGGGCTGTTCTTCGGCGCCGCCGCCGCGGCCGGTCTGCTGTGCGGTGCCGCGGCCCTGCTGGTCACGGCCCTGCGCCACCGGGCCGCCCCGGCCGGGACCGCCGACGGGTCCGCCGCCGACGACGAGACGGCCCGCGCGGAGGAGGCCTGGCACCGGGCGCTGCGGGACCGGGGAATCCTCCCCTTCCTGCACGACGCCCTCGCTCCGCCGCCGGAGGGTCCGGAGCATCCCGCCCCGGACCCCGATCGCCTCCCCCGGGTCGGCTACAGCGCCCCGGACTTCACCGGCCCCGACGTCCCCGACCTCGACTGATCGTCCGTCGTCTCCACTGCCCGGTGCGCTGCCCGGTGCGCGGCCCGGTCCGCCGGTCGGTCCGCCGGTCGGCCGTCATATGCCGACTGTCAGCTCTCCGCCATCGGCAGATAGACCCGGTTGCCCGACGCAGCGAACTCCTCGGACTTCCGCAGCATGCCCGCGGCGATCTCCTCGTCGCTCGCCGCCGGCGCGTCCCCGCCGAACTGCTCGGTGATGCTCCTGCTGATCTTCATCGAGCAGAACTTCGGCCCGCACATCGAGCAGAAGTGCGCCGTCTTCGCGGGCTCCGCCGGCAGCGTCTCGTCGTGGAACTCCCGTGCCGTGTCCGGGTCGAGGGCCAGGTTGAACTGGTCCTCCCAGCGGAACTCGAAGCGCGCGTCCGACAGCGCGTCGTCCCACTCCTGAGCGCCCGGATGCCCCTTCGCCAGGTCCGCCGCGTGCGCGGCGATCTTGTAGGTGATGACGCCGGTCTTCACGTCGTCCCGGTTCGGCAGCCCCAAGTGCTCCTTGGGAGTGACGTAGCAGAGCATCGCCGTGCCCCACCAGGCGATCATCGCCGCGCCGATGCCCGAGGTGATGTGGTCATATGCCGGAGCGACGTCGGTGGTGAGCGGGCCGAGCGTGTAGAACGGCGCCTCGTCGCAGATCTCCTGCTGGAGTTCCACGTTCTCGCGGATCTTGTGCATCGGGACGTGGCCCGGGCCCTCGATCATCGTCTGGACGTCGTGCCGCCGGGCGATCCGGTTGAGCTCGCCGAGCGTGCGCAGCTCCGCGAACTGCGCCTCGTCGTTGGCGTCGGCGATCGAGCCGGGCCGCAGGCCGTCGCCGAGCGAGTACGTGACGTCGTAGGCCGCCAGGATCTCGCAGAGCTCCTCGAAGTTCGTGTAGAGGAAGTTCTCCTGGTGGTGCGCGAGACACCAGGCGGCCATGATCGAGCCGCCGCGCGAGACGATGCCGGTCTTGCGGCGCGCGGTCAGCGGCACGTACGGCAGCAGCACGCCGGCGTGCACCGTCATGTAGTCGACGCCCTGCTCGGCCTGCTCGACGACCGTGTCCTTGTAGATCTCCCAGGTCAGCTCCTCGGCGCGGCCGTCCACCTTCTCCAGCGCCTGGTAGAGCGGCACCGTGCCGATCGGCACGGGGGAGTTGCGCAGCACCCACTCGCGGGTGGTGTGGATGTTGCGGCCGGTGGACAGGTCCATGACCGTGTCGGCGCCCCACCGGGTCGCCCAGGTCATCTTCTCGACCTCCTCCTCGATGGAGGAGGTGACGGCGGAGTTGCCGATGTTGGCGTTGACCTTCACCAGGAACCGCTTGCCGATGATCATCGGCTCGATCTCCGGGTGGTTGACGTTGACCGGCAGGACGGCGCGGCCGGCCGCGAGTTCCTCCCGTACGACCTCGGGGGAGACGTTCTCGCGGATCGCGACGAACTCCATCTCCGGCGTGATCTCGCCACGCCGGGCGTACGCGAGCTGGGTCACCGCCTGACCGCTCCGGCCCCGGCGCGGCAGCCGCGGCCGGCCGGGGAAGACGGCGTCGAGGTTCCTGAGTCCACCGCGCGGCGCGGTGTGCTTGATGCCGTCGTCCTCGGGGCGGAGGGGGCGGCCCGGGTACTCCTCGGTGTCGCCCCGGCCGGTGATCCAGTTCTCCCGCAGCGGCGGCAGGCCGCGGCGGACATCGGTGTCGGAGGCGGGATCGGTGTACGGGCCGGACGTGTCGTACAGCGTGACGTCCGTGCCGTTGGTGAGGTGCACCTGGCGGACGGGCACCCGGATGTCGGGGCGGGAGCCCTCGACGTATCCCTTGTGCCAGCCCGGCGTGCGCTCCTGCGGCTCGTTCCGTTCGGAGGCAGGCGTGCGTGCATCCTGAATGGTCATCTGACCGAATCTCCCTACGCCGGCATTACCCGGTAACAGGTTCGGCGGTCGGCGCAGCGATTCGTCAGCGCCCTCTCAGCCCGGTGCTCCGAGCTCCCGCGTGTGCAAAAGGTGACACCACGCTAGCGCCACCGCTGGCGTGCTGAACAGTGGGCCCTGGGCGCTGTTGGGATGATCGGCCGGTGACTTCGACGCACCACACCCCCGATCCGCACGGTCCGTCCCAGGGGCACAGCCATCACCACGGGCCGGCCGCCCCCGTCTCCCGGCATCTGAGAAAGGTCATCGCCGCGGTCCTCGTCCCCTTCGCCGCCGCCGTGGTCGTCGGCCTGGTGATGCTGTGGCCGGGCAGCGCCCCGGCGCACCATCGCACGGGGGTCGGCTTCGACCGGCAGACCGAACAGGGCCGGGTCGCCTCGGTCGAGACCATCGACTGCGAGGACGCGGGCGTCGCCGCGATGCCGGGCGCCGGCCAGCCGGAGCCGGCGCCGCGGGCGGACACGGCGGCCAAGGCGTGCGGAAAGGCGACCGTCGAGGTCACGACGGGTCCCCACAAGGGCCGCACCTTCACCGAGATCGTCCCGCCGGACGCGCCGCGGCAGCTCCACGAGAGGCAGGGGGTGATCGTCGCGTACGCGCCGGACGCGCCGCGCGAACTCCAGTACGGGGTCACCGACGTGAACCGGAAGGTGCCGCTCGCCGTACTCGCCGGCATCTTCGCGCTCGTCGTCGTGCTGGTCGGCCGGATGCGCGGCGTGACGGCCCTGATCGCACTCGCCGTGAGCTTCGCGATTCTGACCCTGTTCATTCTCCCGGCGATCATCCAGGGGTCGAATCCGCTGGTCGTCGCCGTCGTCGGATCGAGCGCGATCATGCTGATCGCGCTCTACATGTGTCACGGGCTCTCCGCACGCACCTCGGTGGCGGTGCTCGGCACGCTCGTTTCGCTGCTGCTGATCGGCCTGCTCGGCTCGTTCTTCATCGGCTGGGCCGCGCTCAGCGGCAACACGGACGACAACACCGGCCTCATCCACGGCCTCTACCCGGACATCGACATGTCGGGTCTGCTGCTCGCCGGCATCATCATCGGCTCGCTCGGCGTGCTCGACGATGTGACGGTCACCCAGACCTCGGCGGTCTGGGAACTGCATCAGGCGGACCCGGACATGGGGCCGCGGGCGCTCTACCGGGCGGGCATCCGGATCGGCCGGGACCACATCGCCTCGGTGGTGAACACCCTGGTGCTCGCCTACGCGGGTGCGGCGCTGCCGCTGCTGCTGCTCTTCTCCATCGCGCAGAGCAGCGTGGGCACCGTGGCCAACAGCGAACTGGTCGCGGAGGAGATCGTCCGGACCCTGGTCGGGTCGATCGGTCTGGTCGCGGCGGTACCGGTCACCACCGCGCTCGCGGCGCTCGTGGTGTCGGCGGACCGGCCGGGCGCAGGGGACGCGCCGGTGGGCCGGGAGGGGGGACAGCCGGCGGGACGGCCGGCGGGGCGGAGCGGTCGGACAGGCCGCGGCGGTCGGCGGCGCCGGGCCAGGTGACGCTGCTCCGAGCGCGGGCTCAGCCCGCGTTCTCCTCGGCCAGAATCCGCCCGAGTGCCGCCTCCAAGTGGTCCTCGAAGTCACCCAGTGTCCGTTCCTGACCGAGCGGGACGAGCTTGTCCGTCCGGTCGAGGAAGGCGACCAACGGCGGCGCACTCGCCCGGAACAGGGCGCGGTCGCCACCGACCTGGAGTCGGATCATGACATCGGAAAGACCGTCGGGATCGGTCGGCGCGATGTGCACATCACCGTCCCCGCTCGGTCCGTTGATCCCGTCGAGCAGGAGTTCTCGACCGAATGCCCAGGTCACGGGCGCGTCCCCAGGGAGATGGAATGTCATCCGCACCGCGTAGGGGTCACCGGTCTCGTATCGCAGTTCCACCGGGATCCTGAAGGAGAGCTCCTCGGAGACGAGGAAGCTCATCAGGACCTCGGCCTGAACCGTCTCTCGCATCATGTACCCCGCATCGGATGGGCAGTTGTGTACGCAGGCTTGGTGAAAGCTGTGGTCGAAACGGCCAGGAATGATCCACCATGGCCCTCTTGACGCAATCGTGCTGTAAGCGCTAGCAGATCACAAGGAGTGATTTTTCAGATACTGATAGAGAGGGCAAGGGAGGAGAAAAGCATTCCGGCCTCATTGCGTAGCCACTCGACTGCGGGTAGCAACCGCTCTTCCTGGTGCAGAGGCAAGGAAACGGCCAACGCGGCGGCCGTGGAGCCCACGGTGATCGGGATGGCGCCGCAGACTGTGCCGAGCGCATATTCCTGACGCTCCACCAAGGGCTCCATTCGCCCTATTCCACCCAAACGGTCCAGAAGGGCTTGTTGATTACGCACCGTATACGGCGTGAGCGCCTGGACCGGGTGACGATCGAGATGCTCTTGACGACTCTTCGGATCGAGTTGACTGAGCAGGCACTGTCCGACCGCGTGCGCGTGGCCGGTCTCCCGGAAGTCGGCCCACTCCTCGACGGCCGGGGCGGCCGGAGCGTCGGCGACGGAGACCAGCTCGATCTCGCCCTCGCGATAGAGGGCGAAGTAAATGGGCAGGCCTATGGCGTCGCGCCAGTGGGCGAGCGAGTCCTCGATCTTGGTGCGACGATTCTGCACAGCGCCGCCGCCGACCAGCCGGGCGGCGGCGTCACCGAGGATGAACACACCCTTCTCGCGGCGCAGATAGCCCTCATACGCCAGGGTGCGGAGCAGGTGGTACGCAGTGGACAGCGGCAGTCCCGCCTCGCGCGCCAGCTGTTTGGCAGGGGCTCCGTCGCCATGCGAGCCCACCGCCTCCAGCAGTCTCAACGCCCGCTGCACGGAGCCGATCAGGGTAGGAGCAGCGGGCTGCGAAGCAGTGGCCAAAGGTCACCCCCAGGCGTGTCGACGGGTGCGTCACACCCGCCCGCGGGGGCCTCCCCCGCGCGCCCGCCGCGGCCTGGAACCGTAAAGGTCTAGACCTGAACTTCCCGGAGCGGCAGAGGAATTCCACTCTAATGGCAGGTCACACGGGCACCCCCGTTTCAACCTGTGCGTTCCCTCGGCCGGGCTAAAAGCCGGCGGAGACCCCGGACCGACGGGTCACCCGTGCTACGGATGTCCGGCGGATCGGGCCGGGTCCGCCTCCGTCACCAGTCGCCGCGCGAGCCGCCCTTGGACGTGACCTTGCGGACGACGAAGATCAGACCGCCGACGAGGGCCACGAAGAGCAGCACCTTGAACACCAGCCCGACCACGAAGCTCAGGACGGAAGTGATCAGGCCGCCGAACACGGCCAGGGCGATGACGGGTATGGCGACCCACTTCACCCACCACGGCATCCCCGCGAGAATCTCCTTCACCGCCATAGCGCTTACCTCATCTCGGAAGAGTCCTGAAGGTCCGGAGCCGAGGCCTTCACCTCGGTCCGCCGGCCCGCCGGCACCCACCGCGCCGGACACCTTCGATGCTAGGGCCGCCCACCGCCCGAGCGGAGGCCGTCCGGCCCCCGCTCTTCCCTGATCCGCCCCCTAGGGGGTGTCCCGCCGAAGCGGCCGCCGCATCGGGGTGCGATCCCTGAGAACACCCGCTGACCAGGCCGGTCACGCCTCCGGCGGGGAGAACACCACCAGGACCCGCAGATCCTCGGTGATGTGGTGGAAGCGGTGCGGCACCCCGGCCGGCACGTACACCACACTGCCCCGCGCGACCTGCGTCGTCTCGTCCCCGACCGTGATCGAGGCCCGGCCGCTCGCCACGAAGTACACCTCGTCCTGCCCGTGCGGCTGCTGCGGGTCCGGACTGCCCGCGTCGAGCGCGTACAGACCGAGGGACATGTTCCGCTCCCGCAGGAACTGGAGATAGGCACCTTCGTTGGCCGCCCGCTCCGCCTCCAGCTCGTCCAGCCGGAATACCTTCATTGCTCGTCCGCCCCTGTTTTTGACCAGATCCTGTCTGTCACGATCTGACACATGAAGAATTTCGTCGTCAAGACGCTCGCCAACGCGGGTGCTCTGGGAGTCGCCATCTGGCTGCTCCAGGACATCACACTGACCGGCGACAGCACCGGCAAGAAGGCGTGGACCCTGATCCTGGTCGCCCTTGTCTTCGGGCTGGTGAACTTCCTGGTGAAGCCGGTCGTCCAGCTCCTCACCATTCCGCTCTTCATTCTCACCCTCGGCCTGATCACCCTGATCGTCAACGCGCTCATGCTGCTGCTGACGTCCTGGCTGGCCGGGGTGCTCGACCTCAGCTTCCACGTCGAGGGCTTCTGGACCGCGGTGCTCGGCGGCCTGATCATCTCCGTCGTCTCCTGGGCGCTGAACGTCGTCCTGCCCGACGGCGACTGAAGGCGCCGGAACAACCCGGAAGGGGCGTTCCGAGCCTCCCCCCTCGTGGCTCGGAACGCCCCTGTTCCCCCTGCGGGTCCCTTGGGGACAACCGCTCGAACAAGGCTAGTTGACTGAGTGTCAGTGTCCAATCACGGTAGCGACAGCGGCCTATCGACTTATTTATAGTTGGACGGTTCCGGGGGCGAGTCGATCGGCCGCGAGGCCGGAAGGGGACCGGCATGGATCTGACCCTGCTGCGCACCTTCGTCATGGTGCACCGGGCCGGATCCTTCACCCGCGCCGCCGCCCTGCTCGGCCTCTCCCAGCCGGCCGTCACCAGCCAGATCCGCACCCTGGAGCGCCAGCTGGGGCGTCCGCTCTTCCTCCGGCAGGCCCGCGGAGTCACCCCGACCACCATCGGCGACGAACTCGCGCACCGCGCCGCACCGCATCTGGACGCGCTCGTCGAGATCGCCGAGACCGGCCTGGACGAGCAGAACGGCGTCCGTACGCTGCATGCCGCCGGACCGCCCGAGTTCACCTCGGCCCGGGTGCTGCCCGCGCTCACCCCGCTGGTCACCCAGGGGCTCGCCGTCCGCTTCACGCTGCTCGGCAACGCGGAGGAGATCCTCGACGGGCTCGCCGCGGGCCACCACGACCTGGCCGTGGCCACCGCCCTGCCCCGCGGCGCGCTGTTCACCGCCACCCCGCTCTGCGACGAGGAGCACGTCCTGGTCGCCGCCCCGCGCTGGGCCGGACTGCTCGCCCCCGAGAAGCCGTTACGCGAGCGGGCCACCGCGCTGGAGCGGTTACCCGTGGTCGAGGTGCACGAGTCGCTGCCGTTCGTCAGCCGCTACTGGGCGGCCGTCTTCGAGACCAAGCCGGCCGGCACCGCCACCGTGATCGCCCCGGACCTGCGCGCGGTCCTGGAGTCCGCGGCCGCCGGGGCCGGAATCGCCGTCCTGCCGCGCTATCTGTGCGAGCCCGACCTGGCACGAGGACGGCTGGTGGCCCTGCTCGACCCTCCCGTACCCCCGCTGCGTACCTACTTCCTCGTCGTCCGCACCGGCACCCTCGCCCTGCCGCATCTCGCCCGCGCCCACGCGCGGCTGCTGCGAGCCGCAGAGGCCTGGTGAGTTTCAGGACACCGGGGACGGGCCATTTTCTTCCCATGACCGAACGACCAGTGGTCAAGCGCACCGCACGCGCCATCCTGCTC
The DNA here is from genome assembly GCA_002355495.1 of Streptomyces laurentii. Taxonomy (GTDB): domain Bacteria; phylum Actinomycetota; class Actinomycetes; order Streptomycetales; family Streptomycetaceae; genus Streptomyces; species Streptomyces laurentii. The sequence continues at coordinate 3,905,532 of AP017424.1, read as the reverse complement.
GACGGGGACGACCTGATCCTCATCAAGCGCACCAAGCCGGGCGTCGATCCCTACTGGGTGACACCAGGAGGCGGGGTCGAACCGTCCGACCCGACGGTCGTCGAAGCCCTGCACCGCGAAGTACACGAGGAACTCGGCGCCAAGATCACCGATGTGGTGCCCTGTTTCGTCGACACCGTCGAGCACATCGTCGACGGCGGCGTCTCCGGGGTGAAGGTGCAGCACTTCTTCGTCTGCCGTCTCGAATCCATGGACCCCGGGCAACGGCACGGACCCGAGATCGACGAGCCGCTGGGCGAGTACGAGATCGTCCGGGTCCCGTTCAGCCGGGTCGGGATCGCCGCCGTCCATCTCGTCCCGCTCTCGCTGCGCCACTACCTCGACGGCAACATCGAGGGCGTCCGCGCGATGCACGCCCCCGACCTGGGCTGACTCCGCCCGCCCGGCAGCGCGCCCTCGGACGCCCGGCACCCGGTCAGCCCCGGGTGCCGGGCGTCCCCGCCGCGCCCCGCTGGACCAGCGCGTACGCCTCGCGCAGATCCGCTCCGGCGTAGTGGTGGGTCGCCAGGTCCACGAGGTGGTGGTCGGCGTTCACGGCCACGGTCTCCGGGACCGTGGCGAAGAGCGCCGCGTCCGACATCGAGTCCCCGTACGCCACGCAGTCGGCCGGCCGGACCCCGAACCGCCCGCAGAGCTCGCCGGCGATCCGCACCTTCGAGGAGGCGTCGAGGACACCGGGCCGGTGGATCGGCCGGGTGAACGGGACGCTGGGCCAGCGCGAGCCCTCGGCCGCCTCCACGCCCCACTCCAGCAGCCGCTGGACGAAGAAGTCGGGCGAGAGCGAGATGACCGCGCAATGGTCGCCCCTGGCACGGATGTCCGCCCACACCTCCCGGATACCGGACAGCCACGGAGCCCCGTCGAAGGCGGCCGCCACCTGTTCCGGGGTGAGTTCGGCCCACAGCTCCCGGGCTTGTACGGCGAACTCGTCGGAGGCGAGCCCGCGGGCCAGGAAGTCCTGCTCGAGCCGTTCGATCTCCGCGCTCAGTCCGAGCTGTCGGGAGATCTCGACCGCGGCCGCCGAGCCACGGATCAACGTGCCGTCGAGGTCGAAGAGGTGCAGCCTGCGCCCGCCACGAGGAGCTGTCGTATCCGCCATGTACGCCGAGGCTAGTACGGCCGCTTACTCCCTGGAACAGACGCGGAGAAGGTGGCTCGTTCGCCACCGTGTTTCACGTGAAACATCTCCGCCGGCCCGCACGACGGGCCCTCCTCGTCGTCCATGTGGCCGTCTCCGTGTCCTGGCTCGGTCTCAGCCTGGGCCTGCTGACCCTCGGCATCACCGCGTACACGACCCAGGACCTCTCCCTGACGCGGGCCGCGTACCGGGCGATGCGCGTGTTCTCGGACTGGCTGCTGCCCCCGGTCGCCCTGATGACCCTGGGCAGCGGCCTGATGCTCTCCCTGGGCACCCCCTGGGGACTGGCCCGGCACCGCTGGGTCTGGACCAAGTTCTGGCTCACCACGGCCACCGCCATGGCCACGATCTTCGCCCTCCGTCCGGAGATCGCCCAGGTGGCGGAGGCCGGAGTGCCGGACGCCGCGCTGATCGCGGCACCGGTCATCTCGACGATCGCCTACCTCTTCATGACCGCGCTCTCGGTGCTCAAGCCCTGGGGGCCGACCCGGCGCGGCCGACGGCTCCGCGCGGCGGCCCCGGCACGCTCCGCCCCGGCCTCGACACGGCCCACCCCGATCCTGACGGGCTCCCGCAAACCGGTGGACACGCCGTCGCCACGTCACCCAGCATGATCGTCATGCCGCTCTCAGAAAACTCGCTTGCCCAGCTTCCGATCCGGCACCTGACCTCGAACGACCTTCTCGCGTGCGCCGATCTCTCCGAGGACCGGGGCTGGCACCGGGAGGAGTACAAGTGGGGCCTGCTGCTCGCCGCGGGCACGGGATACGGCATCGACGCCCCCGACGGCCAGGGGCTGGCCACCGCCTGCGTGGTCACCTCGTACGGACCCGGGCTCGCCGCGATCGGCATGGTCCTCGTCGCCGAACGCTACGCCCGCCGGGGCATCGGACGCCGACTGATGGGGCACGTCCTGACCGAGGCCGGCGATACCCCGCTGACGCTGTACGCCACCTCCAACGGCCGCCCGCTCTACGAGGAACTCGGGTTCACCGAGATCGCGGAAGCGGAGATGCTCCGGGGCACCTTCACCTTCGCGGAGCCGGCGGCCGAGCCGCGGCCCGGGACGTCGGTCCGGCCCGCCACCGCGGAGGACCTGCCGGCCATTCTCCGCCTCGACGACGAGATCTTCGGCGCCGACCGCACACATGTCCTCACCCGGCTGCCCGCCTTCGCCGACCATCTGCGGGTCGCCGAGCGCGAAGGCCGGCTCACCGGCTTCGGCGCTCTCTGGCCCAACATGGACACCCATGTCCTCGGCCCCCTGATCGCCCACGACCCGGAGACGGCCCAGGCCCTGGTGGCCTCGCTGGCCGCCGCCACCGACCGGCCGCTGCGTACGGACATCGACTCCGGACGGCACAGTGCCTTGATCACCTGGCTGAAGGCGAACGGAGTGGACCGGATCGCCCGCACCTCCCTCATGGTCCGCTCACTGCCCGGTCTGCCGGGCGACGACCGCCGTCGCTTCGCGCCGCTGACCGTCGCGGCGGGATAGCCGCCGCCGATGAACAGGCTCCACGAAGAGGCCGGGACCGCTCCGGCCGCTGTCCCGTACCGGAAGGACATCCCCGCATGAGCGATCTCGCGATCCGGCCCGCCGTCCACGCCGACCTCCCCGCCATCGTGGCCATGCTCGCCGACGATCCGCTGGGCGCGCTGCGCGAGTCTCCGGACGACCTCACCCCGTACACGGACGCCTTCGACCGGCTCGACGGCGATCCGCACCAGCATGTGGTCGTGGCCGTGCGCGCGGACCGGATCGTCGGCACCCTTCAGCTCACGATCATCCCCGGACTGTCCCGCCGGGGCATGACCCGCTCGGTCATCGAGGGCGTCCGCGTCCACGCCGACGAACGCGGCAGCGGTCTCGGCACGCAGCTCATCGAGTGGGCCGTGGAGACCTCCCGCGCGCAGGGCTGCGGACTGGTGCAGCTGACCTCCGATGTCACCCGCACCGACGCCCACCGGTTCTACGAGCGGCTCGGCTTCGAGCCCTCGCACCTCGGGTTCAAGCTGAACCTGTGAGCGGTGGGGTGCGGTGTTTCACGTGAAACACCGCACCCCACCGGCCGGTCCAATCCGGGCCGGGCCTGGCCGACCGGTCAGAGACCGCGCCAGCCCGCCTCGTCCACGCCGCCGGGCACGGCGTCCCCCGCCTCGTACGGCTCCCGGGTGAAGACGAAGGAACCCAGGTCGAGATGGCTCACCGAGCCGTCCTGCCGTCGCACCACGCGCAGCGTCTCGCCCTGGTAGTAGCCGTCGAGTCCGACCCAGCCGCCCTCGGGCAGCGGCCGGAACCTCGCCCGCCGCCCGGCACCCCGCAGCGGCTCCAGGGTCACCCCGCGGCCGGCGTTCACCTTCAACCCGTACGCGGACGTCCCCCAGTACCAAGGGCCGGTGAGCGCGAGCAGCTCCGCGTCGACCTCTGCCTCGGGAAGCGGCCGCCAGGGCTCCGGGATGCGCGGCTCGGCCTCCGCGACGATGCGGACGAGATCGGCGGCCACGACGGTCGTGAGCGGCCCGGAGGTGGCATTGGCGAGCGTCACGGCGGCCAGTCCGTCCTCGACGCTCACCCAGAGGCAGGCGACGAAGCCCGGCAGCGAGCCCGTGTGACCGATGAGTGTCCGCCCGTCCCTGCGGAGCAGCTGGAGCCCGAGGCCGTAGCCCCCTTCCCCGTCACCGGCGGCCGGCGGCACCGACGGCACCCGCATCTCCTCCACCGACGCCCGGCACAGCACCCGGTCGTCGCCCTCAGCCAGGAACGCGGCGAACCGGCCCAGGTCCCCGACCGTCGACCACAGCTGACCGGCCGGCGCCATGATCCCCAGGTCCTGGGACGGCTCGGGCATCATCACGTCGGCCCACGGGTGCACCGCCCAGCCCCCGGCATGCGGGGCGACCGGCTGGAGTGTCGTCCGGCCGAGCCCCAGCGGCTCCAGGATCCCGCTGCGCAGCGCCTCCTCCCACGACACTCCGCGGACAGCCTCGACGAGCGAACCCAGCAGCGTGTACCCGGGGTTGGAGTAGTGGTGCAGCCGTCCGGCGGGATGCAGCACCGGCCGCTCCCCCAGGACGTCGGCCGGCTCCGGCCGGAGCATCCCCGGCGTCCGCTCCCACCACGGCGACGGCGTCTCCGCCGCCAACCCGGCACCGTGACCGAGGAGCTGGGCGATCGTCACCTCGCCCACCCCGGTGCCCGGCAGATGCTTCTCCAGCGGGTCGTCGAGCCCGATGAGCCCTTCGTCCCGCATCCGCATCACCAGAACCGCCGTGAACACCTTCGTGATCGAGCCGATCCGGAACTGCGTGTCGGCATCGGGCGCGTGCCCGTCCACACAACTGCGCGCACCGAACCAGACGGCCTTCCCCTCCCGCACCACGCCACCGACGAAGGACGGCGCGCGCCCCTCGGCCTGGGCGACGGCGACACGGTGCAGCAAGGCGCGTTCGGTGCTGGGCAACAGAGCTTCGAAAGATGAGGTCATACCGACATCTTCACCCCGCCTCCGCCCGCGCGCGGCCCGGTTTTCCGCAAGCCGCCGCCTGCCCCGGAACACTCCGTAATTCACTTGCCCCGGCCACGTGTCGGGGCTGGACTGTGGCGGGCCGCCACGCGCCGTGGGGCCGGCATCCCGGGGAGGCAGCACCGATGAAGATCCGTCCCACCACCGACGAGGACCTCGACGTCCTCGTCGACACGCTCCACACTGCGTTCGGGCGCTTCCCCGAAACCCCGCGCGAGGACGGTGGCGGCGTCTGGTGGGCGGCCCTCGAAATGGACCGCTGTCTGTTCGCCGTGGCGGAGGACGGCCGGCCGGTCGGCACCGCCGGCGCGTACTCCTTCGAGCTCACCCTGCCCGGCGGGACCGTCGCTCCGGCCGCCGGGGTGACCGCCGTCGGCGTGATCCCGTCGCACCGCCGCCAGGGCGTGCTCACCGCGATGATGCGCCATCAGCTCACCGAGCTGCGGGACCGGGGAGAGTTCCTCTCCGTCCTGCTGGCCTCCGAGGCCCTGATCTACCGCAGGTTCGGCTACGGCCCGGCGACCTACACCCAGCGGGTGACGGTGCCCCAGCACAAGTCCGTCTTCGACCGGCCCCGCACCAGCGGCACGGACGCCGGATCGGTGGAAGTGCTCCGGCGGGCCGAGTGCGGCGAGCTCCTGGAGGAGATCTACGACCGCTACCGCCGCGCCCAGCCCGGCGCGCTGTCCCGCCCGCACCGCTGGTGGACCCGGGGCGCGGGACAGCCCCCGATCGCTCCGGCGCCGCGCTACGTCGCCGTCCACCGGAACGCCGACGGGGTCGCGGACGGGTACGCCTGCTACGCGC